>NZ_CAUPFR010000034.1:0-14652 GCF_963510575.1 uncultured Anaerococcus sp.
ATATTATATAATGACAAATTAGAAAAAGTAATGAAAAAATATGAAAATTATTGATATTCAAATTAAATTATGTTAAACTTTAGTTAACCAAAGAAAGGTGATATAATGGAAAATAGAATCGATAAATACCGAAAACCTCTAGGTTTATCACAACATAGACTTGGGAAATAAGTAGGTATATCAAGGACAAGTATAAACAAAATAGAAACAGGGAAAACTATTCCGAGCCTTAAAACTGCTAAGGATATAGCAAATGCTTTAAGGGTTTGTATGTATCAGATTTTTGATTTGGACTGATAAGGAACATATAAATGTCATAGTCGTAATTGTTGTTAGGGATTATATGACTATATTTAGTAAAATGGAGGAGGATCCTATATGAACTTAAAAGTTGTAGCAAAAGTTTTCGGTTCTTTAATTCCTGCTATTATCGGGACATATTTGTTAGTTAAAGATTATATAGCAGCGGCAAATCATCCTGAATGGAGTGTTTCGCCAATGGTAATGTGGATGAAATTTGGCGTATGTTTGATTGTTAGTATCATCCTGCTACTTGTTGTTTTTAGACAAAATTAGCGGTTTTAGCCGCAGGTAGTGCAATAGTTTTATAGGCGGTTTTGACATATTTATATGCTGGTTTGACAGCGGGTGAAGCTGCTACCGCGGCAGGTGTAGCCATTGTTGAAGTTACTGCATTAAACCTTGCAATAGATAATTGTCAGAGAGTTTGGAGGCTTTATGATGCGTAAAAGTAGATTAGAAAAGTTCAGAAATATACTATTGATAATAGCTAGATTATCGGCGTTTTTGTCCTCAATGTACTTCTTTTTTAGAGTAAGAGATTATACAATAGCACTTATTTTTTTTATTTCGTTTCTTCAATTGATGATGTTAAGGCAGTCTAATGGGTAAAATAGTGTCTCTAATAATTCAAATTATAGTCATTACGTGTATTTTTGCGATTGCTATAACTGCCAGTTATTTTGGACTTCCAAAGCCAATTGGAGAAATAATAGGATTTATACTATATATAGTTTATGATTTTTTATTTATGACTTTAATAGATAAATTCAAAAAAAGAAGACGCAAATAAGGCGAATTATTTGTATAAAAGTGCTTGAATTATTTACCTTTTATATGGCATTGTACAAGAAGACTGGAAAATAAATTATCAGCATATAAAAAACAGTAAATCAAATCGGTTTAATGTTTTTTTATTTGATATAAAATGAAAGGAAATAAGAAAATGAAAAACATAGAAGGAAAACCAAATCTAGTTATCCTATCAAACGGGATTCCTGCTGGGGCAAAAATGTATTAAATTTATAAGGGGCTGTTGCACAATGAATAAATCGTTCCAATATCATCATGAGGTCTCAACGAGCCGACGGGCTTTTTTTCGTGAAGTTTCACCTCCTTGAGCCGGTGAGCTAAAAGTGGCTCGCTGGCCGAAAGAGGCAAACTTTGAGAGAGAACCTGATGGTGATGGGACGATAATTATTCACAATTTGCAACAGCCCCTTTTTTATGCAATAATATTTTTTGTATAATAACAAAATATTAATAATATATAAAAAATAAATGGAAAATATTTTTAAAAACCATATAATGATTGAAAATACAAAGAAAGGAGAAAGGAAAATGTGAAGTATTTAAGAAAAACTAGGACGAACCTAGTTGGTATTTTGATTTTTACGCTTATTATGGCCTTTGGATCGCCCAAGATTTATGCTGATGGACCAGTCCAAGATTCGGTAGATACTAGGGTTGAAAGTGCCGAACCAATTAAAAATTCAAGCGAATTAAAAAACGAAGACCCATCGGCCGATAGGAAGGCAGATAAAAACCAAGATGCTGTCCAAAAATCTGACCCAAAAGAAGTTTCAGAGAAAAAAACTGAACCTGAAAAAGTCGGGGATGAAAATTCTCAGAATAAGCAAGAAAATCCTCCTGCAAGCCAGGATAAAGTTGAAAACCAAGAAGAAAATCCTCTTGCAAACCAGGAAAATGGTGAAAACCAAGGTGAAAATCCTCTTGCTAACCAGGAAAATGCTGAAAATCAAGCAGAAAATCCTTCAGCTAATTTAGAAAATAATGAAAATGAAGGTGATAATGAGGAGGCCTTAGACCTTGGTAAGGAAATGACTCCTCAACTAGTATCTGATCCATCTCAACCATCTAAAACCTTTACTGTAAAAAAGAAAGGGGCAGGAGAAACTGAAGAAACCCTTGTCGGTGAATTTGATAAATTCTATGAAGCTGTCAAAGCAATGGGTGTAAGTGACGATGGAAATAGGTACACAATATATGTAAATAAGGATGTAACTGTAGGTGCTGATGAAATGGGAGACTACTATAGGTCTAACAATAAGTTTAGACTAACATCTGCACCAGGAGGTCACTATAAATTAACAAGAGACCATGACTGGGGGCTTCTTGGCATACAAAATAATTCTGAGCTTACAATTGATAATATCACCTTAGATGGCAATAATAAAAGTCAGTGTCTATTTATATCTAATAATGGCATTGTAACTATTGGAAATGGTGCGACTATACAAAATTTCGTTGATACAGATAAGGAGGACGGCCCTGCTATATATATGACAGGTGGAACTCTTAATATCTTAGAGGGAGCAACTATCAAGGATAATAGTTCTAATACGAAAGGTGGAGTAATCCAAGCCTATAATGGTACAACTGTCAATATTAGTGGGGGTACTTTTTCAAATAATGAATCAAAGACAAGCGATGGCGGTTTCTTAGCAGCCTACGGTGAGTTAAATATTACCGGAGGTAAATTTGTAAACAACAAGGCTAAGAAGACTGGTGGTGCTATTATAATTGGTGCAGATGCAAAAGCAAGTATAGAAAATGCGACTTTTGAGAAAAACCAAGCCAGTACAGGTGGAGCCATTTATTCTTTAAATGGCCTAAATATAGCAAAGACTTCCTTTTCTGGAAATCAAGCAAATTATGGAGGGGCAGTTTTTGTATCTCAGAAGTTAAGCTTAGATGAGGTCACATTTAAAGAGAATAAGGCACAAAAAGACGGGGGTGCCCTTTACCTACAAGGTGGGGCCGAAATCAATGCTAGTGATTTTGAGGATAATTTAGCTAGTCGTTATGGAGGAGCTTTATTATTTGCTAAAGATAAGACTTACACTGTGACTAAGAGTAACATTAGTAGAAACAAATCTAACCGAGGTGGTGGTATCTTTGCTATGGGTGGAAACTTAAGCATTGGTGAAACCACAATAGAAGCTAACCAGGCTGCAGAAGTTGGTGGAGGTATTTTATTTTTAAATGGTACAAGCCTTAGCCTAAACAAAACAACTATTAAAGTTAATTCAAGCCCTAGTGGGGCTGGTTTAGTAGTTGGAGCTGGTACCGCTGATATTAAGGAAAGTGAATTTAATGGCAACGATACTGGCGAAGGTGATCATCAAGAAAAGCATCTAGGTGGCGGACTTTATGTTTTTGAAGGTGCAAAAGTAAATATTAGTCAAAATACAAAATTCATCAACAACAAGGCTGGTATGGGTGGAGCAATTTTCACTGCAAACCTTTACTATAAGGATCCAGCAAAGGCCGAAAGTTACAAAAACCTTAGTCTAGATAACACAAGTTTCTTTAAGGGAAATTTAGCGAGAGCTGGTTTGTATTTAGCTCCTGAAAATTATAAAGATTTTAAAAATCTAAACTTTGACCCAAAATCAGATACAGATCATGATAAAAAACTACCTTCCAGTCTTTTGAATAATTACGATATAAATTATCAAAATTCTAATGTCTTGGTATCTTATGATGCAAATGGTGGAAAATTTGCCGATGGTACAGAGCTTAAGCAAGAGAGGAAGGAAAAAGATAAGGAAATCACTATTATAGCAGGGCGAAACAGGCAAGATTATGATTTCTTACACTGGGAAGAACCAGCTGTAAAACCTTCTGAAAAGTATAAACTTACTGACAACCACCTTTTCAAAGCAAAATGGAATAAAATTCCAGAGCTTGAAGTGAAGGATGCTGAGATTGAGGAAGGCCAAAACCTAGATCCGAAGGATTTGATAACTAAGGCTTATGATTTGGAAGATGGTGACAAGCTTGCTGACAAGGTTGAGATTGATAAAGGTAGTTTTGACTTTAATAAGCCTGGAATTTACCATGTTAAATATACTTTAACTGATAAAAATGGTTCTAAGGTTACAAAAAATGCTAAAATAACAGTTAAGAAAAAATCTAAACCAGAAAAACCAGAAGAACCTGGATGTCAACCGGATGAACCAGAAGAACCTGAAAAGCAAGAAGAACCTGGATGTCACCCTGACGAACCAGAGGAACCTGAAAAGCCAGAAGAACCTGGATGTCAACCGGACGAACCAGAGGAAAAACCAGAGTTTCCTGAAGTTAAACCAGAAATTCCTGAAGAAAAACCAGAGATTCCTGAAGTAAAACCAGAAATTCCTGAAGTAAAAGCAGAAGTTTCTGAAGGAAAAACTGACTATAAAGTTTTAGAAAACCAGGTAGAGGATTCTACTATCAAAGAAAATCTTCTAGTAAATCCTACAAAAAACCCAAAAACAGGCGTAGATCCTAGTTTAGGCTTATATTCAGCCTTAACCCTAGTTTCATCTACATTGTATATGGCTATAAGGAAAAAATATTAACCTAAAATACCAACTAAGTCAAAAATGACCAGGTTGGTATTTTTTTATAAAAAAATCATAAATAAAAGCACTTGATTTAGAGGATAAGTTTGAAATATAACAAATACCCGATAATGGAAGATTTATATTTCTTGACAATACTTTTAATGGAGATAGAATAATAACATCTAGTTATGAAAACTAGATGAATAAATTTAATATATCCATTGCATGTTATAAACGTGCAAATATAAAAAAGTAAAGGAATAAATATGGAAAAGATTGCAATATTAACAGATTCTGCAAGTAATATAGGAGAAAACATAAGTGAGGGGATTTTTGTAGTACCCTTGTATGTGAATTTTGAAAATGAATCGAAAAAAGATTTGGTTGAAATAAGCCCAAGTGAACTTTTTGAAAGGATTGAAGATGAAAAACCCTATACTTCAGCCCCATCTATAGAAGATTTTAGGGAAAAAATGAAAATGATATGGGAGGCTGGTTATACAAAAATCCTTGCTCTTGCAGTATCTCACACCCTATCAGGTTCTTATAATGCGATGAGACTTGCCTTAGAGAGCCAGGATATGGAATATATCCTCATTGATACTTTAAATATTACAATTTCCGAGGGTCTTTTGGTTAAATATGCAAAGAGTCTTGTGGACTTGGGTCTTGATCTTGATGAATTAGAGCAAAAAATAAGGGAAAAAATCAAGGACACAAGGTTAATTGCAAGTGTTAGTGACCTAAAATACCTAATAAGGGGTGGTAGGTTGAGTAGTATTGAAGGACTAATCGGTGGGACTTTGAGGATTAACCCTATCTTGACTATTGATGATATGGGGAAAATTGCAAATTACAAGTCCCTTATGGGTAAGAAGAGAGCCCTAAATTTTATAGTAGAGGAGACAAAAAAAGCCTTGGCAAAGGCAGAAAAATATTATTTAGCCTTGGTCTATGGAAATGATAAGGAAGATATAATAGACCTTAAGGAAAAACTAGCTGATCTTATAGAAGGAGCCGAGCTTTATTTTGAAGGCCCGGTTACAGCGGTTTTGGGAACTCATTCAGGGCCTTGTGTTTATGGTGTAAGTTTTTTGAAAATTGAATAAAAAGAAAAACTGGCTCTATTTCCTCATGGGAAAAGGGTCAGTTTTTTTGTTTGCAATCTAATATAAAAATTATTCGTCAAAGACAATCCAATTTAGGGCTTTAGGCAAGACTTGGAATTTGATTTCCTTTGTTTCAAAGATTTCCCCATCGGCATTGCCAATAAAGGTCTTGTTAGACCTGATTGTACCAGATTTCACCTTGATTTCCCTTAAGTATTTGCTGGTTTGGTGGAGACCTTTTTTGTATTTTAGGATCATAGATGGGAGCTTGATTAGGGGGATTTTGTAGGCTAGGATTAGGTTTAGGATTCCATCGTCAATCCTTGCCTCTGGGGCAGGGTTAAAACCAGATCCATAAAAGGCGCCGTTGCAAAGGGCGGAGATTAGAAATTCTCCCTTGATTTGAAAATTTGACCCATCAGCTAATTTAAGGTCGAAAGTTAGGTTTTCATAGGATAAATTTGTTAGGCTCCTAATTGTGGCCTTGGTATAGGCAGCTTTGCCGAGTTTAGGATTTTTGTCTAAATAGTCGTAGGCTCTTTTTAAAACCTGGGTATCAAAGCCAAGACTTGTCACATTTATAGAATAAAAATCATTGACCTTGATTAGGTCAATTTTTTTTGTTTTAAAATCCAATAGTGAATCCAAGCTAAAAGTTTCGTAGGAAAAGTTTTTGGCAAAGTCATTGCCTGTGCCAGTTGGGATGAGACCTAGGGTCATGTTTTTGCCGTAGGCGACATTGACAAGTTCGTTTAAAGACCCATCTCCACCACAGATTATAACAATTTTTTCGTCATAAGCTAGGGAATCAAAGGCATCTATCAAAAACTTGGTGTGGTTTTTATACCTGGTATTTACGACTTCTATCTCATCGAGCCTTCCTGCTTTCATAAAAGTTTTTTCTATATCTTCTTTTTTTATGTCAAATTCTGTCTTACCAGCCTTTGAGTTAATAATAAATAAAATTTTTCTCATAGTAATTCCTATTAGGACTATACTAATTTATGGAGGTAAAACAATTTTTGTTTATTAGATAATAATTATTATTATCAAAAATTTGACTTTAAATTTTTTATATGATAGGATATATGATAACGATAATTATTATTAAAGGAGTTATTTATGAAAAATAAATTAATTATAGCTATGCTTTTAGCATCACTTACTCTTACTGCTTGCAATAAAGAAGCGGCAAAGGACATAGAAGATAAGGCTGAAAGTCAGGTTGAACAAGCTGCTGAAACTAAGGCAGATGAGAAGGATAAGGGCGAAGAGGTTTCTGATGAAAAAGTAACTATCAAGGATTTAACAGGTGAAGTCGAAGTTAAGAAAAATCCTAAGAAGGTTGTAGCCCTTGACAATAGGACTTTTGAAACCCTCCAAGACTGGGGAATTAAATTGGTAGCTGCTCCAAAACCAATAATGCCTGCTACAAGTGAATATAAAAAAGATGATTCTATTGCAGATATTGGCAACCACAAGGAACCAAATCTAGAAGCTCTTGCAGCAGCTGATCCAGACCTTATTATAGTTGGTCAAAGATTTGGTAAATACACAGATGAGCTTAAAAAACTTTGTCCAAACGCTGATGTTATAGATCTTAACTGGGATGTAAGCGAAGAAGCAGAAAATCCTGGAGAAAATTTAATAAATGGTTTGAAGGACTCTGTTGACAGTCTAGGAAAGATTTTCGACAAGGAAGACGAGGCCGAAGAATTAAAGATAAAACTTGATGATTCTATAGCCAAGGCAAAAGAAGCCTACAAGGGTGGATCAGTTGTATCTGTAGTAGTTTCAGGTGGAGAAATTGGTTATTCTGCCCCTAAATATGGCAGAGTTTGGGGACCACTTTATGACGTACTTGGCCTAAAACCAGCAATCGAAGTTACAAATACATCAAGCGACCATAAGGGAGATGATATTTCTGTAGAATCAATTGCCCAAGCAAATCCAGCTTACCTTCTTGTCTTAGATAGGGATGCAGCTGTGACAAAAGATGGGGAAGAATCAACACCAGCATCTGACGTAATAGAAGGTTCCGAAGCTCTAAAGGCAACAGAAGCTATTAAAAAATCAGCAATCTACTATGCACCAGCAGACACCTACACAAACGAATCACCACAAACCTTCATCAAGATTTTTGAAGGCCTAGCAGACTTATTTGTTAAATAATGAAGGCAGGACAAAGCTCTAGGAAAATAAATATATCCCTAATACTTCTTATAATCCTAGTTTTAATTTTAGCAACAATATCCATCCTAACTGGAGCCTATTCATTAAGGGATAACCACGAGGGGTGGAAGATGATATTTATTACTAGGATACCAAGAACCCTAAGCCTGATGCTAACAGGGGCTGCCATGTCTATGTCGGGCATAGTAATGCAGCTTATAACACAAAACAAGTTGGTAGAGCCAACAACAACTGGCACAATCGAATGGGCAGGTCTGGGCTTGATATTTGCCTACATCCTCGTCCCTTCAGCCAGTTTGCTCTTAAGAACAAGTGCCGCCATCGTATTCTCTTTTATTGGTTCGATGATCTTTTTCCTTCTTTTAAGAAATATAAAGCTTAAATCATCACTCTTCGTACCAGTTTTAGGAATTATGATGGGGGCAGTTGTTTCTGCTTTATCGACATTTGTTGCTTTGGAATTTAACATGACCCAGTCTTTAGAAGTGTGGTTTGCTGGTTCTTTTGCGCCTATGCAAAAAGGTAGGTATGAGTATCTTTACTTTATAATTTTAATCACCATTGCCATCTACATCTACGCCGACCAACTTACCCTCGCTGGTCTTGGTGAAGATGTGGCTACAAATTTGGGTTTAAATTATAAAAGAATCATACTTTACTCTAATGTTTTGATTTCTATAGCAACGGGTTTGGTAGGTTCAGTTGTTGGAAATGTGCCTTTTCTTGGTATCTTAGTTCCAAATTTAGTATCCATGTATAGGGGAGACCATCTTAGGGAAAATCTCCCTTATACCTGTCTTTTAGCCATGGCTATCATTATGGTTGCAGACATTATAGGCAGGACTATTATCGCGCCCTTTGAAGTGCCGGTTTCACTAATTCTAGGCTCTATTGGTGCTATTGGATTTTTGATAATTTTATTTTCTAAAGGAGGGAAGAGATGAAAGAAATTTCCTTCAGATCAAAAAAAGAAAAGAAAAAATATTTTATAATTTTGTCAATCCTTATTGGTTTGACTTTGTTAAATATTTTTGGCCTCCTTGTGTATAACAATCCTGTACCGATTGATTCTCCATCCTTTTTGCCAGTTGTAAGGAGAAGGGAAAATGCCATTATAGCCATGCTTATAGCAGCTACCTGCCAGGCTCTTGCGACTTTGGTTTTTCAGACTGTAACAAATAATAAGGTAATAACACCATCTCTTTTGGGTTTTGAGGCGATTTACTCAACTATAAATACATCAACCATGTATTTTCTAGGAGTCAATGCCTTTATGGCTCTTTCTGGTATGACTTATTACCTTAGCCAAATAGGAATCATGGTTGTGGTGACCTTAATCTTGTTTTCAACTCTCCTAAAAAAAGACAGGAACATAGACTTCCTGCTTTTGGTTGGAATTATTATGGGCCAGGGCCTTAGGTCCATATCTGCCTTTATGAGAAGGTTGTTATCACCATCAGAATTTGATGTTTTGCAGGCAAAGCTATTTGCATCTGTAAATAATTCTAATTCCTCATATTTTTTGATATCTATAATTTTGGTGGGACTTGTTGGTGGGATAATTTTCCTAGAATCAAGCAAACTTAATGTTTTGGCCTTGGGCGGAGGAGTTAGCCGTAATTTAGGATTAAACCACAAGAAATCTATAATTTATGCCTTAATCGGGGTAAGTATTTTGATGAGTGTCTCAACAGCCCTCATAGGTCCGATGAATTTTTTTGGATTTTTAACAGTCACTCTTTGTTATGAATTTGCCAATACCTATGACCACAAATATTTATTTTTGATGGCACTTTTTTTGGCATATTTCATAATGACTTTGGCTTACTTTGTGATGAATCATGTTTTCAACGCCAACGGAGTTGTATCAATTTTGATCGAATTGCTAGGAGGTTTGTACTTCCTTTATATGATTTTTAGGAGGAGAAAAGAATGATAAAATTAGAAAATGTTGTAAAAAAATATAGCTCAGAGTCACAAATCGGGCCAATAAACCTAGAAATCGAGGATGGTGGCTTAAATTCCATTATAGGACCAAATGGGGCAGGCAAGTCAACAACTCTCCTAATGATAGGTAGGCTACTGGAAATGGATGCTGGTAGGATAAGTGTTGGGGATATGGATGTTTGCTCTTGTTCGAGCGAAGTCTTGGCAAAAAATCTTTCGATTTTAAGGCAAGAAAATAATTTTACCTCAAAACTTACAGTCAAACAGCTAGTTTCCTTTGGAAGGTATCCTTATTCAAAAGGTAGACTTACCAAAGAAGATATGGAAATAATTGAAAAATATATAGGATTTTTAGAACTAAGGGGACTTGAAAATAGGTATTTGGACGAATTATCAGGTGGGCAGAGGCAAAGAGCCTATGTAGCCATGGTTTTGGCCCAAGATACCAAATACGTTCTCTTAGACGAACCCCTAAATAATTTAGACGTAGCAAGGTCAGTTTCTATGATGAAATACCTAAGAAAGGCCTGTGATGAGCTTGGCAGGACAATTCTTTTGGTTATCCATGATATAAACTTTGCTGCTGGATTTTCTGATAGGATTTTAGCTATGAAAAATGGCCAAGTCATCCTCCAAGGTAGGGTGGATGAAGTTATGGACTCCAAAACCCTATCAGAAATTTTTGAAACAGATATAAAGGTATTTGATAGTCCTTTTGGCAAGGTTGCTATCTATACTTAAAAAATTCCTTCTAATTAAAAAGTCTTGTACTTTCCCTTTGTATAGGCTAATTCAGCCGATGCAGAGGGTTTTATTTTTTTACCTAAAATAGCAAACTCAGCCCTAGTTACAGCGCAAATTTTTTCGTCATCTCCATAAACTTCGCAGTCTACAGTTATTATCCTCGACCCTCTTTTGATTACTTTAGCCTTGGCATAGATATATTCTGTATCCATAAGGGGTCTTAAAAAGTTGGTGGTCATAGAAAGGGTAGGGGCAGTATATTTTTTGGCAGAGGCTATAAAGCCAGAAGCATCATCAGCCAGGGTCATCAAAACCCCACCGTGGATTGCGTTTATTTCATTAAGAAAATCCTCCTTCATCTTGCACCTTAAAATCAAATTATTTTCGTCAATTTCTCTTATTTCTAAATCAAATTGGTCATTAAAACTCATATACACTCCTTTTATCCTATTAATTATATGATTTTTAGAGAATCTTTCATTCTTTTACAAGAAAAGATGAATAATTTTCTGAAATAGTATAAAATATATTAGTAAGGAGCGTTTATGAAGAAAAAATACATATTAATATTTTTAAGCCTTGTCATGGCCATGGGTCTACAGGCTTGTTCAAATAATAAAGACAATCAAGATAGTAAAATCAACAGTGTAACAGATTTAATAACAAGATTAGACAATTACAACCAGACCAAGGAAGAAGAAAAACGTCTGGCAGAAGAAAAGAAAAACCAAAAAAATAAAAAAGTAGCCAAGAAAGAAGAAATAGAAGAAAAAGCCAGGAAAGAAGTTGCTAAGGAAGTAAAGAAGAAACCAGTTATTAAAAAAGTAAAATTAAAGGCATTTGGTGATATAATGGCACACATGGGTCAAATTGAATATGCCTACAACAAGGGTGGCGGAAAATATGATTTTTCTGAACAATTTACCTATATAAAAGATTTTGTAAAAGATTCTGATATAGCCATTGGAAATTTTGAGACAACATCAAATCCCAACCAACCCTACGCTGGATTTCCAAGATTTAACGTGCCAGCAGCCTACCTCAAAGACATAAAAGACTGTGGTTTTGACATATTATCCACCGCCAACAACCACTCCATGGATACAGAATTAGAAGGGGTCCTAACAACCATAGATGCAGTAAAAGCAGCAGGTTTAGATAATGTAGGCACCTTCAAAGATAAGTCAGATAGGATTTTGCAAAAGGAAGTAAATGGCATAAAATTTGCCTTCCTAGCCTATACCTATGGGTGCAATGGCAAGGAAAATCTAGTAGCTCCACGAGAAGAAGTTGACAATATAGCCTATCTAACAGATGAAGAACAAATAAAAAAAGATATAGGAATCGCCAAGGCCCAGGGCGCAGACTTTATAGTAGTCTATCCACATTGGGGCATAGAATATCAATCCATGCCAAGCAAGGCCCAGGTAGAACTCGGCAGGAAAATGGTAGAATGGGGAGCAGACCTAGTAATAGGTAACCATCCACACGTAGTAGAACCAGTTGAAATATACAAGACAAGCGACGGTAGAAAGGGCCTTATAGCTTACGCCTTAGGCAACTTTATCTCCTACCAAAACTTAGAATACAACAAGGACATCAGAGTTGAACAATCCCTAGGCCTAGAAATAGACTTAGAAAAAGATTTAACAAGTGGCAATAAAAAAATTGCAGATGTAACCTTCCACCCAATATGGGTAGGAACAGTCTACAACGAATACGGAGCCAACATCAGAAATTATTTAACAGAAGACTTCCTTGAAGGAGGCAAATACTACAATCAGGTAAATGAAAACCAAAGAGCAAGAATAAAAAAAGCTCACGACATGACCCTAGATATAGCAAACACAGGAGTAGAATGATGGTCAATTTTGAATTAAGAATTCTAAATGCTATACAAACTATGAGAACAACACCCATGGACAAATTCATGGTCACAATATCATCAGTCGGCAATCTTTCTATAATTTGGATAGCCTTTATCTTTATATTTCTAGCAGCCAAAGAGTTAAAAGACCAAGGAAAGATAATGATAATAGCCTTTGCCCTAAATATTTTACTAGTAAACATCTTAGTAAAAAATTTAGTAGCAAGGCCAAGACCCTATGAAGTGGCAAATTTCACAAATCTCTTAGTCCACAAACTATCAGACAACTCCTTCCCATCAGGCCACACATCCTACGCCTTCACCTTTGCAACCATAATCACAAGGCTAAATAAAAACAAAGCTTTAGTTGTATTTACGGATATTTTGGCAATCTTAATAGCCTTCTCAAGGCTATACCTCTACGTCCACTTCCCAACAGACGTCCTAGCAGGGGTTGTATTTGGGATTTTAATAGGGATTTTATCAATAAAAATATACAATTCATATCAAAATAGAAAAATAAAAGCAAAATAAATTTACATTCGGTATAAAATGTGATATAATAACTTGGTAAGCAATTTTATGCCGGTGTGTCGGAACTGGCAGACGAGATAGACTCAAAATCTGTTGTCCTCCGGGGCGTGTGGGTTCGAGTCCCACCACCGGCACCAAACAGAAAAAGCGTTGGTATAGCCAGCGCTTTTTTTATAGGAAAATTAAGGTTTTGTTAAAAATTGGTGGAAAAAAATTATATTTAATGTTACCAGCAAGTTACCAACGGAGAATTTACTGATTGTTAAAATAATTATAAGTAATTTTGTGTGGAATCCTTATTAACTTTATATTATTAATATTTATATTATTATCTTTAAAGCCTGCTTTGGTACCCCTCACAAAGCCTGCTTTATGACCTCTTCAAAGTCTGCTTTAATATGTATAAAAGTCTGATTTTATGTTTGTGAATTTAATTTTTATAAGGATTTTTAATATGTTATAATAAACTTGTTATCACACCTATACTGATAGCAGTTAGGAGGTGAACTTAATGGATAAAGTGTATACCTTTCTATTATCTATCGTGGTTAACGTAACTACTCACTACGTTATCAAGTGGTTAGATAGATATTTAAACAGTGATAACTAACCCAAAGAAAAAAGCAAGGCTCTTTCCCTTGCTTTTTTTGTGAACCTCATGGATTCTGTATACCTTTTACTCAAGTTTATTATACTACTAGTGTTATATATTTCCAATATTTCTCACTTTTTATAATAATTTGAAAGAAAAATTCTTTCTAGTATCATTTACTCAGGAGGATTTTATGAAAAATTCTAATAAATGTCCAAAGTGTGGGTCAAGTGATATTATCAAAATACCTGGTCATGCTGGAGCCTATGGTTCTGGTAATAATATTATGGTTGGTATGACTATAAAGTCCGCAGTTCCTGTTGATAGGTATCTTTGTGCGGATTGCGGATATTCTGAAGAATGGGTAGATACTGATTATATTGATAAGATAGAGAAAAAGTTTAAAGATTAATAATTATTTTTATGGAAACATTCGTAGATGTTTCCTTTTTTTCTTTAAAAATTTTCCAATATAAGTTATACTATAAGGTAGGATAGTGTTTTAAAACTATTTTAATAGTTAAGGAGATATAATGAAGAAAACTGTTATGTTAATTGATGGGTCGAGTTTGATCTTTAGGGCTTTTTTTGCCCTGCCAAACCTTTCCAACAATGACGGAGTTATGACTAATGGCGTTTATGGTTTTTTGACCATGTATAGGAACGCTTTTGATAAATATAAACCAGATTATGTCCTTGTGGCTTTTGACAGGTCATCTAAGACTTTTAGAAATGAGGAGTATAAGGACTATAAGGCTAATAGAGATAAGACTCCAAACGAGCTTTCCTACCAGTTTGGGATTTTAAAGGACGTCCTTGATTCTATGGGGGTTAAGTACACTGACCTTGATGGTTTTGAGGCTGATGATATAGTTGGCACTTATGCTAGGATGGCAAAGGAAGCTGGCGATGAGGCTGTCCTTATCACTGGAGATAGGGATTATCTCCAGCTTGTCGATGATAATGTCATTGTATATTTGACTAAAAAAGGCGTTTCGGATACTGTAGAATACA
>NZ_CAUPFR010000035.1:0-14301 GCF_963510575.1 uncultured Anaerococcus sp.
TTCTGGCTTCTGCACCAACGTTAGAGTTTTCATCAGCTTCATCAGTAATTGATCTAAGATTTTCTTGGTCTGGACCAAGTTTTTTATCTAGAGATTCACCACCGTTGTCCTTATTTTCTTCTCTAATTTTCTTGTCAAGATCATCATTACCTCTGTATTGATTTGCATTTGAAATTTTTTGATTTGTCATAATATCTCCTTTTCATAATTCAACTATGCATTTCTTATATATCTATAATACTATAAAACGAAAAATATTACAATCATTTTATTAGTTAGATTCTTCTATTAGACTAATAATTCTAAGTACAACTTGGCTTGCTTTTTCCATATGTTCAATAGGAATTAATTCGTAGATACCGTGATAATTCATACCACCTGTGAAAATGTTTGGACATGGTAATCCCATAAAAGATAATTTAGACCCATCTGTGCCTCCTCTAATAGGATTAACAAGTGGCTTTATATCAAGCTCTTCCATAGCCTTTTTGGCATAATTAACTATATCCATGTGATCTTTTATAACATCCCCCATATTGTAATAGCTATCAGAAATTTTCACATCTATAATATTTCCATATTTTTTATTTAAGAAGTCAGCGTTGTCTTTAATTTCTTCTTTCATTCTTTCAAAAATTTCTCTATCATGATCACGAATTATATATTCCATTTTTGTTGTTTCTATATCGCCTTGAATTTTAAGTAAATGGAAAAAGCCCTCATATCCTTCAGTATGCTCAGGACGTCTTACATAACCTAATAACCTATCAAATTCATTAGCGACTGTTATAGAGTTAATCATTGTGTTTTTAGCTGATCCTGGGTGGATGGACTTGCCGTGAATAGTTATTTTTGCATCGGCAGCATTAAATGATTCGTATTCTAGCTCACCAAGGATTCCGCCATCAACTGTGTATGCAAAATCTGCATCAAATTTTTTGACATCAAAGCTATCACAACCAGTACCAATCTCTTCATCTGGTGTAAAAGCAATTCTAATCTCTCCATGTTTAAAATCTGGATTGTTTACTATATATTCAACTGCATTCATAATTGCAGCTATACCAGCCTTGTCATCAGCACCTAGTAAGGATTTACCCCTTGTTGTAATTAGTCTTGTGCCCTTTAATTTCTCTAAATAAGGGAAGTCCTCAACTTTTATAGATTTTTCTTCATTTAGTTTGATATCTCCACCTTCATAGTTTATGATTTGTGGGTCATCAATTTTACCATACATCTCTGGAGACGTATCCATGTGCGAAATAAAACCAATTTTTGGAAGTTTTTTTTCTGTATTTGCAGGTATCTTTGCAAAAACAAAGCCTTCTTTATTTACATCTGCACTTATACCCAATTCTTCTAATTCTTTTTTCAATTCTTTTGCAAGAACAAGTTGTCCTTCAGTAGATGGTTTTTGGACTTCACCTTTATCTGGGTCACTCTTGGTATCAAAAGTAATATACTTTAAAAAACGTTTTGTTATATTTTCCATATTCACTCCTTTCTTATATTATACTTGTAATTGTAAACTCTAGCTAAAATTGGTATATTAATTTAAGAAGGTGAGTTAAATGAAAAATTATGTTTTAAAAATAAAAACCGATGGACAAATCCCATCATATGGTACAGAGTGTTCTGCTGGTATTGATTTATATTGTAAAACCAATCAGGATATTATTATAAAATCAAAAGAAACAGTTAAAATCCATACAGGTCTATATGTAGAGATTCCTGAAGGATACTTTGGAGCAGTTTATCCAAGATCTTCAACAGGTGTCAAAAAACACCTTATGCTCGCTAATACTGTTGGTGTAATAGATTCTGATTATAGGGGAGAACTTATGATTTTTTTCTATAATTATGGTGATAAAGAACAAGTAATAGAAAACGGCGATAGACTAGCTCAACTTGTAATTCAACCATATTTAAGATGTGAGATACAAAAAGTAGAAGAGCTCTCAGATAGCGAAAGAGGCGAGGGTGGATTTGGCTCAACAGGTAAATAGAAATCATGAATAGGTTTTATAAGAAAAATAAGTACAATCTATTTCTTTTAGTTATATTTATCATTTTTATTATATTATTGGGTATTTTTATAAAAGCCAAAATAAATGATATGAATATGGCTAAGTATGAAAATGATATTGTTATAATTAAAGGAAATGGTGATGAAATTACATCTTACTCAATAAAAGAGCTAAAGAAGAAGGCTGGAAGCAAAAAAGAAGTCTATATAAATAATGGACTAGAAAAAGTAAAAGTTGAAGGCGTATCACTTGAGAAACTAATAGGAAACTTGGATTATAATTTAAGGGAAAGACCAGTTATTTCTATTGAAGATGCAGATGGAAATTCTAATAGATTTCCAATGTCAATTGCTTTAGAAGTTGATAGGGTTTATTTAGTTTATAGGATAGATGGTGAACCAATTGTTCAATACAACCCCTCATATGGGTCTCTTGTAGTAATAGACACTACAACTAAGAGTGCAAATAGCTGGATTACAAATGTAAAAACTCTCAATATCCAATAAATATGCTGTTACAAAAATGTGACAGTTTATTTTATTAAGATAAGAAAAAGGTGACTTATGACTAGTAAATTTAAATACGAAAAATTAACACCTATGCTTAGACACTATGTAGACGTTAAAAATGATTTTAAAAATGCAATTCTTCTATACAGGGTGGGTGATTTCTATGAAACCTTCTTTGATGATGCAATTATAACTGCTAAGGTTTTGTCTTTAACACTAACAGGAAAGGAATGTGGTCATGTGGATAGGGCTCCAATGTGTGGAGTACCACATCACGTGATAGATACTTATGTAAATAGACTTGTAAAAAAAGGATATAAGGTGGCCCTATGTGATCAAATTGAAGATCCTAAAGAAGCTAAGGGACTTGTTAAAAGAGCTATAACCAGAGTTATCACTCCTGGAACTCTTACAGATATGGAGTCCTTAGAAAATAAAGAAAATAACTATTTGCTATCGATTTTTGAAAATGAATATGGTCTAGCAATGGCATATTGCGATATTTCTACAGGAAAACTTGTTGGTCTTGAAATAAAGACCCTAAGTCAGAATGTAGGTAAAAAAGCTATTGACCAGATAGAAAAGATTAGTCCATCAGAAATAGTTCTTACAAGTAATTTCGATAATGAAGACATAAAGAAATATTTAAATATAAATAATCAAATATTTATTAATTATATAGACTTTTCAACAGACTATGAAAATAGGGTTAAAACAGTTTATAATTACTTAGGCAAAGAAAATTTAAAGAAAATAGAGGATAAAAGACTAATAATTTTAGCCTTAGCTAATCTCTTGGACTATATATATAAATATTATGAGGAGAAACTTGATCATATAAATAATATTGAAATAATAAAAATCAATGAATTTATGGAAGTTGAGGCAAATACAAGGAAAAACCTAGAACTTACAAGAAACTTATCAACAAATAATAAGGAAAATAGTCTTATTTCTATCCTTGATAGGGCAGATACTGTCATGGGTTCTAGAATGATTCACGATTGGCTAGAAAGACCTTTAATAGATAAGGAAAAAATAAATAGGAGATTGGACCTGGTGGAGGCTTTTTATAGAGATAATATTTTATCTAGAAATGTTTCTAACTTGCTAGATAGTGTATATGATTTAGAGAGAATCCTAGCTAAGATTTCATATAAAAGAGCAAACGCCAGAGACATCATCTCTCTTAAAAACTCTTTAAGGGATATTCCTAAGCTAAAAAATATACTTACTGAGTCAAAAAACGTATTGATAAAAAACCTAGGAATAAACTTACCAGATATAGAAGATATATTTAAATTAATCGATAAGGCAATAGTGGATGAACCGCCAATCAATATAACCGAAGGTGGTATAATTAAAAATCAATTTGATAAAGCCCTAGATGATCTCAAAGAAATGGCTAATTCTGCTGAAGATAAGCTAATTGATTATGAAAATAAACAAAGAGAAGAAACGGGTATAAAAAACCTAAAGGTTATCTATAATAAAAATAACGGTTATTCAATTGAAATCACAAAGTCTAATATTGATAAAATCAATCCATCATATATAAGAAAACAAACTTTAAAAAATCAGGAAAGATACACAACTGAAGACTTAGAGAGTATTTCCTCTATGATTCTAAATGGCAAAGATAGAATAAATCTATTAGAATATGAAATATTTAATAGGATTATTGATCAAGTTCTTGATTCCACATTAAGACTTCAAAGCTTATCCAAAATGATTGCCAATATTGATAGTCTCAATTCTTTTGCTAAAATTGCACACAAGTACTCCTATTGCAGACCAATTATATATGATTCAAATGAAATTCATATAAAAGATGGTAGACATCCAGTGATTGAAATAAACCTTAATGAGAATGAATTTATTGCCAATGATACAGATATAGGTGAGGATGATAATTTAATCCAGATTATAACAGGACCAAACATGGCTGGTAAATCTACTTATATGAGACAAATGGCCCTTATAATTATAATGGCACAGATAGGTTCGTTCGTACCTGCTACTTCAGCAAAAATTGGCATTTGTGATAAGATTTTTACTAGGATTGGTGCTAGCGATAATATTTCAAAAGGTGAATCTACTTTCATGCTTGAGATGAACGAAGTATCTAATATAATTAAGAATTCAACAGATAAATCTTTTGTAATACTCGATGAAGTTGGCAGGGGAACAAGTTCTGATGATGGTTTGAGTATAGCCATGGCTCTTGTAGAATATTTATCAAAGAATAAAAAGGTAAAAACAGTTTTTGCGACACATTTTCATGAACTAACAGTTTTAGAAAATGAACTAAAAAACGTTGTAAATCTTAAAATAGAAATTTTAGAGGAAAACAATAATCTTGTCTTTTTAAGAAAAATTTCACGAGGTAAATCGGATAGGTCTTATGGGATTGAAGTAGCTAAGATGAGTGGTCTTCCTGATGAACTACTTAAAAATGCTAAGAATATTATGGATAAACTTTCAAATAATAATTTTCTTGATGTAAATAAAAGCGAAGAAATTAAAAATTCCTTGGAAGATATAAAAGAGAAAAAAATTAATCATTTAAAAAAACTTTCAGATAAGATAAATATAAATGAACTAACACCACTTGAGGCTATGAACCAATTAAATATTCTTATAGAAAAAATAGGTGAAATATAATGTCTATAATTAAACTTGATAAAGAAACAGTTGAAAAAATAGCCGCTGGTGAAGTAATAGAATCTCCCATATCTATTATAAAAGAGTTGGTTGAAAATTCGGTTGATGCCGGCAGTAAAAACATAACTGTTGAGATAAAAAATGGTGGAAAAACTTATATAAGAGTAACTGATGATGGTAGTGGGATAGGAAGGGATGAAATTGACCTTGCTTTTCAAAAACACGCTACAAGTAAAATACGCAAGTTTGATGACCTATATTCAATAGCATCTCTAGGCTTTAGAGGCGAAGCACTTCCTAGTATAGCATCTGTTAGTAAGGTGGTAGCTATTTCTAAAACTGAAAGAGAACCTATTGGCACAAAACTAGACCTAAGTAGCAAGGAAATAAACAAAACTTCAATAGCAACAAACAAGGGAACAAGCATCATAGTTGAGGATTTGTTTTTTAACATGCCTGCTAGAAGGAAATTTCTAAAATCTGATATGGTAGAAGCCAATAAAATAAGTAGGTTAATGTACGCATTTGCTATTGGTTATAAAAATATTTCATTTAAATTTATAAAGGACGATAGGATAGAGTTTCAATCAAACCCTAATTTAGGTTTGAAATTAAAGATCTCTGATTTACTCGATAATTTACTTGAAGAAAATCTTATTGATATAGCTGCTAAAAATTCTTCGTATAAAATAGAGGGGGAGATTTGTCTACCAAGCTATTACAGAGGTAATAGGTCTATGCAATATATATTTGTTAATGACAGACTTATCGAGGACGCAGATATAACAAAAACAATAGAATATCAATATCATGGATTAATCCCACAAGGAAGATTTCCGGCCTTTTTCCTGTTTATTTACACAGATCCAAAGAATATAGATGTTAATATTCACCCAAATAAAAAGCAAGTAAAGTACTCCTATGAAGATGAGCTTTTAGAATTAATTAGTGAAAATCTTAGAATTTTATTAAAGTCAAATCAAGAAATAAATACAATTAATATTAAGGAAAATAAAAAAGAAGAATTTTTAGATTTTACCGATTATAAAGCTATATTAGATAAGTATTCACCATCGAATAATCTTGTCAGAGAAGATGAAAACTCCTACAATACAAATAAAGAAGGAGAAAATTTCTTTAAAAGTGGTAAGTCTTTAGACTATAATTTTTTAAAAGAAAACGACGAAGATTTAAAAGTTAAGAAAGAATCATTCATTAGTAATATTGATATACCAACATATAAAACATCGATATTTAAAAGATATTCTATATTTGAAGATAAAGACAAACTTTATATTTTAGACCATAGAAAAGCTGAAGAAAAAATAAAAATGTCTAAATTTATGAAAGACTTTGAAAATAAAGAAGTAGCGAGCCAACTACTCCTCGATCCTATAAAGATTAATTTGAATCGATTCGATATCGATAAATATGAAAAGAAAAAAGACTTATTTAAAAGATTAGGTTTTGATATAGAATTATTGTCTAGTAGTTCACTTATTATCAGAGAAATTCCTTTAATATTTGACATGCCAGAAGATAATAAATTCTTTTATGAAATCTTAGATTTATCTGATGAAATTAATAATGATTTTTTTACCAGAAAACTTAGAAATATAGTCAAGAGTCTCTCTTTTAGGAAGGGAGATGTTATTAATGAAAATGAAGCAAAAGAGCTATATAAAATGCTTATGAATGAAGAAAATCCATATAAAACTTACGATGGAAAGCCTACAATTATTTCATTAGTGGATAAAGATTTGGAGAAATATTTTGAAAGATAAACTAATAATTATTACCGGACCTACAGCAAGTGGGAAAAGTGATATTGCAATAAATATAGCAAAAAAAATTGAAGGAGAAATCATTTCCGCGGACAGTCAACAAGTTTATAGAGAAATGGACATTGGGACTAACAAGATATCTGATCCCAATATAGTAAATCATCATTTATTAAATGTAGTAGACCCTAATGAAGAATTCACCGTTGATGATTTCATGAAAAGTGCAAAAGAAATAATTTCTATACTAAACTCCAAACATATTATACCAATCGTAACAGGTGGGACAGGATTTTATATTGATTCTTTGCTATTTAATATGAACTACGGTCAGGTAAAAAAAGATAAATATACAAGACTTGCCCTACAGGAATTAGCTAATACTTACGGAAATGATTTTTTATACGAAAAACTTATAGAAATAGATCCCGATACAGCGAAAAAATATCATCCTAATGAATTAAATAGGATTATTAGAGCGCTTGAAATATATGACAGTACAGGGAAAAAGCCTTCAGAAATTCGAACTGGAGAAAGGGTATTAAATAAGGAAATTGACCCGATTTTGATATTCCTTAATTATAAGAATAGAGAAATTCTTTATAATAGGATAAATGATAGGGTGATAGATATGGTTGACCATGGCCTTATTGAAGAATTTAAGTATTTAATTAACAAGTATAGGTTAGATGAAGATTCTCAGTCAATGGCAGCGATTGGTTATAAAGAAATTTTTCCTTTTATACGAGGCGAAATAAGTCTTGATGAAATGATTAGCCTGATTCAAAGGAACACCAGAAGATATGCAAAAAGACAAGTTACCTGGATGAAAAGATATTTAAATTATCCTTTTACTAGAGAAATTATTATGGATGATTTAAGCAAAGATGATGCTACGATGATTATTGAAGATTTAATAAAGGGTATGTATGAATTTTAAAGACGTTTATAAAAATTATAATATTGACATAAATTATGATGATTTAATAGAAGAAACAGAGAGGAAATTAGAGGACATTTTTAAAAAACATGAGAAAATTGCAGAGTACAACCAATACAAGGTATTAAAAGCCTTCAATGAAAATTCTTTGCAATCTTCTGACTTTGGCTTTGCTACTGGATACGGATACGCAGATACAGGACGAGATAAGGTGGAGGCTATTTTCTCTTCAATATTTAAATCAGAAGATAGTTTGGTAAGGCCTTCGATTGTTTCAGGGACACATGCTTTATCAATAGTTTTATTTTCCTTATTAAACTATGGCGATAAACTTTTATCAATAACAGACGATCCCTACGATACCATGCAACAAGTGATAGGTATATCCGGAAATAAAAAAGGCACTTTAATTGAAAAAGGTATTTTATACGATAAATTAGAGCTTGACCAAAATAATAAAATTCAATATGACAAGATACAAGACAAAATAGATCAAGATACTAAATTAGTTTTAATTCAAAGATCAACTGGCTATACTCAAAGAAGAGCTTTTACAATTGCTGAGATTGAAAAAGCTATAAATGAAATAAGAAAAGTTTCTAAAGATGTTATTATTTTTATAGATAATTGTTATGGCGAATTTACCGAAACTAAAGAACCAATCGAAGTTGGAGCTGATATTGTTGCTGGTTCTTTAATAAAAAATCTTGGTGGTGGGATTGCAATCACAGGCGGCTATATTAGTGGTAAAAAAGATTTAATCGAATATTGTGCCAATACTCTTACTGCACCAGGAATAGGTAAAGATGAAGGACTAAGCTTTGGAACACATAGGCTGGTCGTAGAGGGATTATATTTTGCTCCCCATATTGTTAAGGAAGCTATAAAAGTAGCCTTGCTATTTGCTGGTATTTTTAAAAAATTAGGATATGAAGTTACACCTGATATTGAGGATCCTAGATCTGACGTTATTTTAGCAATAAAATTAAATGACCCAGAAAAATTAAAAACATTTTGTAAGGCTATCCAAGAAGCCTGCTCAGTTGATTCAACATTTATTCCCGAAGCTTATCCTATGCCAGGCTATGAAGATCCAGTCATAATGGCTGCTGGTGGCTTTGTAGAAGGTGCTACATCGGAATTGTCTGCTGATGGCCCACTAAGAGAACCATACATGGCTTATCTACAAGGTGGTCTTAACTACTACCACGGTAAACTTGCCCTAAAAATTGTTTTAGACAGGTTTGCGAAAAATAATTTTTTATAAAAACAAAATCGTTCTAATTTTAATGTTAGAACGATTTTTAAATTAAAATTCTAATTCTGATAGGGGATTTTTATTTACTGCATTTTTCAAATCTTCATCGTCAAGATGGGTGTAAATTTGTGTTGTTGACACGGAAGTGTGGCCTAAAATATCTTTTAATGCTCTTATATCAACGTCACCATACTTATACATAAGTGTTGCAGCAGTATGTCGTAATTTGTGGGTTGAGTAAACATTTGTATCAAAACCCGCTTTTGCTAGATATTTGTCTATTGTTGATTGAACAGCTCTATTTGAGATTCTTTTTTTACGTGTGGAAATAAATAGGGCGTTTAAACTATCGTCTCTTAAGTATTCTGACCTGATAATAATATAATTATTAATAAGATCTTGGCAATTTTTTGTTAGATAGATTGTTCTTTCTTTATTACCCTTGCCAATAATATTGAAACTATCCTTATTAACATCAGCTAAATCAATTGAAACAAGTTCTGATAGTCTCATTCCTGTAGTAAGAAAGGTAAAAATAATGGCCATATCTCGGGCTCTAAGAAAAGAGTTTTTCTCCTTGCTTATAATATCGAGTAGTCTTTCTGTTTCACTTAGAGTCAGATAAACAGGTTGCCTTTGGCTAATTTTAGGATTTGATAATTTATCTGCAATATTTGTATTTATAACTTCAATTTCACTATACATATATTTATAGAAAGATTTTATAGCGGAAATTTTTCTAGATCTGGTAGTAGCAGTGTCGTTTTTGTCGTTATCAAGGTAGGAAAGAAAAGCATAAAAATCTTGGATTGATAGTTTTTCAAAAAAATCAGCATCTATAAAATAATTAACTTTTTTATAATCAAAATCATTTTTGTAATTTTTAGCATTTTGGTTATAAATTTTCCTTATTATTTGATATTCTATAAACATCTCAAGATCATAAGCGTATTCTTTGATTGTAGATTCAGAAAGACCCTTAATTGACTTTAAATAATTTAAGTAATCATTTAACAAGAGAGGCCTAATAAATTCTGCCATTAAATTCTCCTTAAAATAAAATGCGAAGATGTATATTAAATATATGTGAGTTTATTAATAGTCTATAAGAAAATTATACCCATTATAATCAAAAAAACAAATTATTGCACAAAATCGTTATTTTGTGCAATAATTTTAGTGGATATACTCCTGTCTTTTTAGTAGTAATTTGTGTATATTACAATTTTAATATTAAATTGAATTTCACTATTATTATTAAAATATTTATTATCGAATTATTATTTTTTCTACAAATCACCTGCAGATATATTTTTTATAAAATTTCTTAAAAAACCGACGCTTTATTTTGCGATTTAAGAGATTTTATTTTTTTGCTAGTACAATTGCACCTCTATTTAAAGTAATTAAAAACTGCCATCATTGTAATGGCAGTTTGCTTAGTAATTATTTTGCATAATCTATCGCTTTGGACTCTCTTAATAAATTTACTTTTATTTCACCAGGATATTCTAATTCATTTTCAATTTTCTTTGCAATCTCTCTAGCGATTACAACCATTTCATCATCAGAAATTTTATCAGGTTTTACTAAGATTCTTAATTCTCTACCTGCTTGTAGTGCGAATGATTTTTCGACACCATCAAATGAATTAGCAATTCTTTCTAGGTTTTCTAATCTCTTAATGTAGTTTTCTAGACTTTCACGTCTAGCACCCGGTCTTGCCGCACTTATAGCATCAGCGGTTTGGACTAGGATTGATTCTACACAATTAGGCTCTACATCACCATGGTGTGATTCGATAGCGTTTATAACGTATTTATTTTCACCATATTTACTTGCGGCTTCTACGCCTAAGGCTACGTGAGTACCTTCTTGTTCTTGGTCAATTGCTTTTCCTAAGTCGTGGAGTAAACCACCACGCTTTGCTAACTGACTATCAGCTCCTATTTCATCGGCTAACATTCCAGCAAGTAATGCAACTTCTACGGAATGTTTTAAGATGTTTTGACCATAAGATGTTCTAAATTTCATCTTACCGATTAGTCTATTAAGTTGAGGATGTATGTTTATAATTCCAACAGTTTCAGCAGCAGCTTCACCATCTTCGATTATTCTAGCCTCAACTTCATCGCTTGCCTTTTGTAATACTTCTTCAATCCTAGAAGGATTTATTCTTCCATCTTGAATTAATTTTTCTAAGGCAACCTTTGCAATTTCACGTCTAACCGGTTCAAAACATGATATAACTACAGCTTCAGGAGTATCATCAATAATAAGGTCAACACCTGATGCTTGTTCGAAAGCCCTTATATTACGACCTTCACGTCCTATAATACGACCTTTCATTTCATCATTAGGTAGGGAAATTACAGAAACAGTATTTTCTGCAACTTGCTCTGGAGCAAATCTTTGTATAGTAGTCGCAAGAATCTCTGTTGCTATTTTTTTACTTTCCGCCCTAACTTTTTCCTCAGCTTCTTTAATCATCCTGGCTGATTCGTGGATAGTTTCAGATTTCACTCTAGCTAAAATTATTTCCTTAGCTTCATTGTTGGTTAGTCCAGCGATATTTTGTAACTCCAACTCTTGTTGTTCTATTAACTTGTCAATTTTTTCTTCTTTTTGTTTTAACTTTTTCTGATCACTAGAGATTTGATCGGATTTTTTGTCAATCAATAAAGATCGATTGTCTAAACTTTCTTCTTTCTTAATCAAGCGAGCTTCTCTTTTATTAAGGTCATTTCTGGCTTGATTTAGCATTTCTTCATTTTCAGATTTCAATTTTGATATTTCATCTTTAGCATCAATAAGAGTTTCTCTTCTTAATGCTTCTGCTTGTTTGTTGGCATCATCTATAATTTGCCTACTTAAATTTTCAGCACCACCGATTACAGATTCACCAATTTTCTTACGATAAAGATAGCCAAAATAAAAAGCTAACAATACGAAGGCGACAACTATGATGAGAACAACAATTGGATTCATATTATTTAACATCATATCACCTCCAATAATACGGAATTTTAATATTCCACTATATATTATACCATTTAATTATAATTATACGAAAAAGTTTTCTTATTTTCACGATATAAAAAAAGTAGCATGAAAACTACTTTTTATGAGGAATAATCCTAGCAGGGGAGCCAACTGCTGTTGAATTACTAGGTACATCTGTTAAGACGACAGAATTAGCACCTATCTGACAATTATCTCCGATTTTAATATTGCCCAACAATACTGCACCGGCACCAATCATTACTTTATTGCCTACGGTTGGGTGTCTTTTAACTTTTTTATTTGTAACAGCTCCAAGTGTTACAGAATGGTAAATGAGAACATCGTCCCCTATTTCGGCTGTTTCTCCAATCACAACTCCCATTCCGTGGTCTATGTAACATCTACGCCCAATTTTAGCTCCAGGATGAATTTCAATTCCAGTCTCCATTCTAGATTTATAGGCAATTTCCTGAGCTTCGTATAATTTGCCTTGTAGATACAATTCATGGGCTAAGTAGTGGGACAATAGCGCTTTTATTCCAGCAGAGAAGAGGATAGCTTCCTCTTCACTTTTAAGTGCTGGGTCATTTTCTAATGCATTTTTTATTAATTCTTCTTTATACTCATTATAACTGATCATTTTCGTATAGGTCGGTTGATAGGTATCTCTCTCCAGTATCAGGTAAAACAGTTACCACAACCTTTCCTTCTCCTAATTTATCTGCAATTTCAATAGCACCTACAACATTTGCACCAGAAGAAATACCAACAGCTAGTCCTTCATCTTTCGCAAGTTGTCTTGACATATTAATGGCATCATCACTTTTAACATCAACAATACCATCTAAAATATCAAAATCTAAGTTTTTTGGTATAAAGTTTCCGCCTATACCTTGGATTTTATGGCTAGCAGCTTTACCACCTGATAAAAGTGGGCTTTCGGCCGGCTCTATGGCAAAAATTTTTGTATCTGCATTTACTTCTTTCAATCTTTTGCCTGTACCTGTAACGGTACCACCTGTACCCACTCCTGCGATAAAGGCATCAGGAGTGATTTCTGCAAGGATTTCAGGCCCAGTTGTTTCATAATGGGCTTTTATATTGGCAGGATTTGAAAATTGATCTGGGAAGAAATATCCGTTTTCTTCAGCGAGTTCTTTAGCCTTATCTACAGACCCTTGTAGGGCACCCTCTGTAGTTCTAATAACTTTAGCTCCATAAGCCATGGCAAGTTTTGCCCTTTCAATACTCATTGATGCAGGCATTGTTAAGATTAGTTTATAACCTTTAGCTGCAGCTAGTGCTGCTAAGGCTACTCCTGTATTCCCACTAGTAGGTTCTACTATTGTGCCACCTTTTTTTAATTTTCCTGATTTCTCAGCGTCTTCTATCATATATAGGGCTATTCTGTCTTTAATAGAGCCTGCCAAGTTGTTTTTTTCTACTTTGACATAGATATCAGCTCTTCCTTCTTTTTTTAATGAGTTTAATTTTAAAAGAGGAGTGCCTCCTATTAATTCTGTTGAATTGTATTTAATCATGTAAAACTCCTTTATTAGCTAGGAAAAATCTTAGCTAGTTCGCTTATTTTTTAATAAGTTGTTTTAATTCCGACACATGTACTATACTATAAAACTCATGCTTTTAAAATATTTTATAAAAAAAGAGCCGTTGACTTATGAAAATCATACTAATATTATTATGGAATCGTAGAAATTTTACATAAAACTGTCTCTATGCTAAATAAAAATTCCTTCTAAAATCCACATGTAATCGGATGATAAAGCTCATAACTTACAACAACTCTTTTATATTTTATTTTCGAAATAATTATTAATTTAATAACTGATTTATAAGCTAATTAATATGCAATTGGTGCTTTGCCCTCTTTTCTAAGTTCATCTAACTGTTTTATAGCAAAAGCTTTTTCTTTAGCAGGCGCTTTTGCATTTTTTCATTTTGGTTATTCCAAAAATATTTGTATAGGCATCATCAGCCCAGAATATATTCCTCTTAAAATCTGCTGTTATGAGTGCATAAATTGGAATTAATAGATTTACAAATGCAAATGGGAAAAAACTTATAGGGCTTACACCTAAGGTTTTCATTTGATAAGCTC
>NZ_CAUPFR010000036.1:0-14298 GCF_963510575.1 uncultured Anaerococcus sp.
ATATTTCTTCTGCCCACGTTTACAAAAAAACTAAGCTTTTTGGCCACATAAATAATAAAAAAATCCTTGAGGGTCTTGAGGCTGGTGATTGGTCGATTGTTAATGACTTTGAAAATGTGATGGAAGATGTGGTTTTAAAAGACTTTGCCCACCTAAATCCTATTAAGGAAAATTTGATTAAAAACGGAGCTATTAAGGCTTTGGTATCTGGGTCAGGTGCTAGTATTTTTGGGGTTTTTAGGGATGAGGATAGGCTTAACAGGGCCTTTGAAAACCTAAAGGATTCCTATAATTTTGTGAGAAAGGTGGACCTAATCGATGACTAATATTGGAATTTTTGATTCGGGTCTGGGTGGTGGTGCCGTTTTAAATGAGCTTGCTAAGAAGAATAAGGCTAATTATTTTTATCTAGGTGACAATCTCAGAGTGCCTTATGGAAACAGGTCTAAGGCTGAAATTACAAGCTTTGCGACTGATATTGTCAATTTTTTGGAAGGCTATGATATAGATTATTACATAATTGCTTGCAATACCATTTCTGTGACCTGCAAGGATTATTTGAGGGGGAAGTACAAAAAGAAATTTATTACCATTGCTGACATGGCTGTGGAGGCTGCTTGTGGTTTTGAGGGGGATTTTCTTGCCCTTGGCACCAAGGCAACCATGGAGAGCCACTTTTACAAATCCACACTGGAGTCTAAAAAGCCTTGCACAGTTTACGAGTCAAAGGCCATTGACCTGGTGAATTTAATTGAGAGTGGTGTTTTGGAAGGTGAGACACTTAATGAGGCATTGGATGAATATTTATCCACTGCCAATGAGAAAAAACTCGAAAATATTGTCCTTGCCTGCACCCACTATCCTATTATCAAGGACGAAATCAAAAAAAGACTCACTTACCAAGCTAACATTATCGACCCGGCCCTTTACTTGGCTGAAAAACTTGTGACTAAGGATAGGGAAAATGGGGTAAATATATTTATGACCAAGGAAAGCCAAGAAACTAAGGATTTAATTGACAAAATAATGGAAGTTGACTATAGGTTGACTTTTATAGGAGGTTTGTAAGATGATTTACGCAATTATGGATATCGGGTCAAACACTGTTAGGCTCTCAGTTTACAAGGAAAAAAACGGGGAGGCTGTGAATTTATTTTCTGAAAAAGAACAGGTTTCGCTTAAATCCTATGTCAAGGGTGGCAGACTTAGTGAAAAGGGGATTAAAAGGCTTTTTACAACCCTTGCCAACTTTAAGGCTGTTGTGGATAATTTTGGCGATATTGACGAAGTCCATCCGTTTGCGACTGCGACTGTGAGGGATGTGGCTAATAGGTCTGAGATTTTAGACCTTATGAGAGATGAGCTTGGCCTTGAGATAGAAATTTTATCCGGTGAAGAGGAGGCCCAGCTTGCCTTTGTGGGTGCGGCTGTTTCTACAGATGTCAAGGAGGGTGTCCTTTGCGATATAGGTGGTGGTTCGACTGAGGTTGTCCTTATTGATCAGGGCAAGGTTATCAAGTCAACTTCCCTCTCAATTGGCTCTCTTTCAGCCTTTAATGATTATGTTGAAGGGCTTTTTGTGGATAAGGCTAGCAGGAAGGATATAGAAAAACGTGTCGTCCAACTTTTTGATGATGCTTCTATGTATAGGGAAGAATTCAAGGTTTTATCAGCTGTTGGAGGTTCTGCCCGTGCAGCCCTCATGGTTTATAGGGAATATTATGACCTTGGCGATGAGGTTAGGTCTATGAATGCAAGTGATTTTAATAAGATGGTTAAGGATTTAATCAAAAAGAGTGATAAGAAAAAAATGCATCTAATCCTTGATATCAAGCCAGATAGGATTCACACTCTATTGCCTGGCATGGTGATTATGGATAAGATTTGCAAGTTTTTCTCAGTTGAAACAATAAATATCAGCCAAACTGGTGTTAGGGAAGGATATGTCTATAGCAAGCTTTTAGGAAGGAGCTAGACATGAAAAATTATACGCAAAATAGGGAATTATCTTGGCTGGACTTTAACAAGAGGGTCATAGATGAAGCTATGGATAAGACTGTGCCAATACTTGAAAGACTCAAGTTTTTGTCGATTTATGATACTAACTTAGAGGAGTTTTTCATGGTGAGGATTGGGTCACTGACTGACTTATCCAAGCTTAAAAAACAACCTATCGATAGCAAGTCTGGCATGAGCGCAAGTGAACAAATTGACGCCTGTTTAAATAAATTAGTGCCAATGTATGAAAGGAAGGACCAAATTTATTTTGACCTCCTAAGTGACTTGGCAGAAGTAGGTATAAATATACAAAAAGTGGCAGACTTAGATAAGAAGGCAAGGGACCTTTGCGAGACCTATTTTGACACAAAAATCGAACCGATTTTGTCTTTTCAAATAATTGACAGGGTCCACCCACTGCCAAGACTTGCAAATTTGAGCATGTCTGTAGTCTTTGACCTGGTAAAGAAAAAGTCTAAATCAGCAAGTCCAAAGGAAATTATCGGGATAATCTACCTGCCAGAAAGGCTAAATAGGTGGGTTATGGTAGCCGATAGGACCTACGTCCTCCTTGAAGATATAATCAAGGAATTTGGGGCAGAACTTTTTGAGGGCTACAAGGTTCAAAACGCCTTTGTTATGAGCCTTACCAGGAATGCTGACATCTCCTATGACGATGATGATTATGATGTTGAGGAAGATTTCAGGACCTATATGAAGGGGAAACTCAAAAAAAGAAAGAGGCTAAAACCTGTTAGGCTTGAGGTTGACAGCCCCCTTGACATAGAAGATAAGGAATTTTTATGCAAAAATTTTGAATTAAATGACAAGTCGATTTTTGTAACTAAAACTCCTTTGCAGTTGGGTTTTATCTTTGATTTCATTGGAAATTTGCCAAAGAGGATAAAAAGTGAACTTTCCTACGAGGAATTCAACCCCCAACCATCAGCCATGGTCAATCCAACAAAGCCAATGCTTGACCAAGTCCTAGAAAAAGACATAATTTTATCCTATCCTTACGAGTCCATGGACCCTATGATAAGGCTTTTAGATGAGGCAGCGACTGACCCGAACGTGGCTTCCATAAAAATCACCCTTTATAGGATTGCTAAAGATTCGAAAATTGCCAAAAGTCTGATAAAAGCAAGCGAAAATGGCAAGGAAGTCATAGTTCTGATGGAGCTTAGGGCGAGATTTGACGAAGACAACAACATTTTCTGGTCGTCAAGACTAGAAGAGGCAGGCTGTAAAATTGTCTACGGCTTTGACCACTACAAGTGCCACTCCAAGGTTTGCCTGATTACCAAATATGTTGGAGGTGAAATTTCCTACATCACCCAGATTGCCACCGGTAATTACAACGAAAAGACAGCCAAACTTTATACTGATTTTTCCTTTATGACAGGGGATAGGACCATAGGTCAGGATGCCAAAGACCTCTTTGATAATATTTTGATAGGCAACCTCGAAGGCTCTTATGAAAAGCTCATGGTTTCGCCAAAATCCATGGCAGAAGGCCTTGAAAAATTGATCAAAAAAGAGATTAAAAAGGCTAAAAATGGAGAAGAAGCCTATATCAGACTAAAGATGAATTCCATTTCTGATAGGGGATTAATTGATCTTTTGGTCAAGGCTTCAAAGGCGGGAGTCAAAATAGAAATGATGGTCAGAGGCGTTTGCTGTATCTTGCCGGGAGTGGAAGGATTAAGTGAAAATATTGAAATTTACCAGATTGTAGGCAGGTTTCTCGAACACCACAGGGTCTACCAATTTGGCAAGGAAAACCCAAAAGTCTTTATTTCTTCAGCAGATTTCATGACCAGAAATATCCGAAATAGGGTGGAAGTGGCTGTGCCAATCGAAGATCCTGATGTAAAAAAATACGTCCTAGACTTCTTAGATACCATGTTTGCTGACGATGTGAAAATCAGAAAACTTTATGCAACAGGCGAATATTTGCCAGTTGAAAATAAGAACAATTTTAATGCCCAAGAAGCCCTTATGAAACAAGCCATCCTTGCTCATGAAAGGGCAGAAGCAGCCATCAAGGAAAATGATTTGGTAAATAATCATAAAATCCTAAAGTCAGAGTCAACAAAAAAAGATGGCGAAAAAACAGGTTTCATAAACTTTATTAAAAAGCTTTTTGAGATTTAGTCAAAATAAAACTAAAATTCATGAAAATCCGATTTTTTTATCGGATTTTTTGTGTTTTTCTGCAAAAATTAGGAACTTTGCCCTATTAATTTCTTCAAAATAGTGTTATAATAGAGATAACAAAATGTAATATCAAACTATAGCAGGAAATTGAAATATATTTAAGCGAAGATATTGCAATCCCCTAGACTTACACGAAAATATTGAAATAAATAGAGGATGAGATATGTCAAACAAAGGTATCAGAGAGCTTAAAAGGCGTAAGAGAAGAGACGCTAGAAAAAAGAGAAGAAAGGTAATTTTGCTAGGTCTTGGGGCAGTTTTGACCCTAACAACAGCAAGGTTTGCCCTACAAAAAGAGGATGATTACCAGATTAGAAGGCCAAGCGAATATAGGATTGCTTCGGGTGAATTGATGTCAGCAGTAAACAAAGACGAGAAAGCCAGCAAATCCGAAGTTCATGTGGCAACTGAAATCGGTTTTAAAGATATAAAAGTAAAGGATGAGCTAAAAGTTGAGGATAGCGCTTACCAGACAGAGCTAATTTCTTATGTAAAGTGCTTGCAAACCCAATATGCTTACCAATTTCCAAATGATTATTCAAAGACAGATAAGTTTGTAAAGGAAGGCCAATACCTAGGTTTTTATGGTTGCGAAAATGGTTTCGCCAAGGTCAAGATTGATGATTCATATTATTATGTAAACAAGTATGGTTTATCTAAAACCGAAGCAAATGAAACTATTAAGGTCGTTAACGGAATTGTTTACGTTAGCGAAGCTTACCCACTTCCAGCAAATTTTGACCCGGGTGTGGATAAGACTGCTAGGCGTGCCTTTGAAACCATGCGCCAAGATATGGCAAGGGTTGGACTTGACCTAAGGATAGCGTCTGATTATAGGGGCTATGAGCTTGAGGGCAAGATGTACGATGCGGGCGAAATCGAAGCCTCACCTGCAGGTACAAGTGAACACCAAACCGGCACAGCCTTTGACTTTTTCACAGAAGGCACCAAGTACAATGACAAATTTGAAGCCACAGCCGAATACAAATGGCTAGCAGAAAATGCCTACAAATACGGATTTATCGAGAGATATCCAAAGGGTAAGGAAAACAAGACCCACCATAAGGCCCAAGCTTGGCATTTCAGATTTGTAGGGGTCGAAAATGCCAAGGAGATTTACGACAATAATTTAACCCTAGAAGAATTTTTGAAGATATCGTAATTTAAGAAAATAGGAGAATACAATGAAAGAAATAAAGACAAAAAAAGCGCCAGCAGCAGTTGGAGCCTATTCACAAGGGATAAAAACAGAAAGCCTAATCTTTACATCAGGCCAACTTCCACTAGACCCAGCAACTGGTGAACTAGAAATGGATATTAGAAAGGCAACCAAAAGAGCCCTTGAAAACATCAAGGCTATAGTAGAAGAAGGAGGCTCATCTATTGATAAAATTGTAAAATGTAATGTCTTCCTAGATGATGTAAACGACTTTGCTGCCTTTAACGAAGTCTACGAAGAATTTTTTGGCGACCACAAGCCAGCCAGATCTGCCCTAGAAGTAGCAAATATTCCAAAAGGCGCAGTAATAGAAATCGAAGCTATAGCCTTGTCCTAATTTTCCGTAAGGAAAATTAAGGAAAGCCTTATGCGGAGGTTCGAACTTGTCCTTATTTTCTGAAAGAAAATAAGCAGAAAGTTCAGTCGACGCTATAGCTGTACTATAGCCTTGTCCTAATTTTCCGAAAGGAAAATTATGAAAATCCTTATGCAGAGGTTCGAACTTGTCCCTATTTGTCTTAAAAAAAATAAGTGGAAAGTTCAGCCCATAGAAAATCCCTAATTTAAAAAGGGATTTGAAGGAAACAGGATAAGTGCGCTCAATTTTTAGAAAATATTTATAGTCTTTGTGGATGAATTTTCAAAAGAATTGCCAAAGTTATTCTGAAATTGAGAATCTTATAAAATAGGATTTGTAAAAATTTTTGCAAACAAAATCATTTTGCAATTGTTTTATAAACTATTTTATAAGCCGTTTGTAATTTGTTCTATAAAATTAAATTTTATTAGAAATCAAAAAATAAGAAAAAATTTGACCCAGAGGGGTCATTTTTGTTTTGTGGGATATTTTTTTTAAGGGAGAAGAGATGGACCAGGATTGTGGATTTAGAAAGGGTGATAAGTGGTTTAGGTATAGGGCTGCGGCAATAATAATCGAAGATGATTGCGTTTTGTTTGCGGGAAATGAAGTAGATGACTATTACTATTCCATAGGTGGCGGAGTCCATCTGGGGGAAAGTTCTGAAGAAGCCGTAAAAAGGGAAGTATTCGAAGAAACAGGCGTCCAATACGAAGTGGACTATTTGGCTATCATCCATGAGAATTTCTTTGTTGGAAGCTCCAGCTTAAAAGGCGTAGACTGCCATGAAATTTGCTTTTATTACATGATGAAACCAAAGGGCGATAAAAATCTTAATAGCCATAGTCATACTATGGGAGGCCTAAAAGAGAATATGCACTGGCTGCCAATCGACCAACTAGAAAACTATAAGGCTTATCCGACTTTTATGAAAGAATATCTAAAGTCAGACCATAGGGGTCTTATTCATATAGTTACAGATGAAAGAGTATGACAAACATCAGTCTAATTTTGAAATAATATAACTATTTTATAGATAAAGTTATTCGTTGCAGTTCCTATAAATATGGCACTTGCTAGGTCTATTATTTGTGTCAATGAAGAAAATAAATTTATTCTTATATAGGGTATTTATATTTTTATCTCGCCAATCTTGATTTATATACGACAAATTTATTAAAATGGCGAGATTTAAAAATTATATAATTAAAAAGCAGGATTGTAGGAGTTTTTTTATGGACAATAAGATATATCTAATATTTTTAATCGTAGATATTTTAATTATTATCGTAAATTACCATCTTTTAAAAAATCCCAAACCCTATCCACCAGAGGAAGTTAGGAAAGAATTTAAAAGTGGGGGAGTAAGCTTAGCTTCATCTAAGTTTGTGGGCTCTTCTCACTACCTTCTCCCAAGACTTGTTCAAAGCCAAGCAAATTGGGAAAATGGAAATGCCTATTGGTATAGGTCTGGTATAAAATTGGGAATATTTGGTATTGGAATCACATTGATAACAGCAATATTAGGGGAAGTTTTTAGACTATTTGATCCCTTAGTTGGCCTGTTTATTATATTAATTCCGTGGGTTTTAGGAATGATATATATGTGTATAAGGATAGAAAAAGATATTTTGAAGGATTAAAATACAAAGAACATATTTAGTTAAATATTACCGAATAAGAGTGAAGGACAATTATGAATCTTGAAAATATTATTAAAAGTCAAAGGGAATTTTTTCTTGAGAATTCTACCAAGTCCTATGACTTTAGGATGAGAGAGTTAAACAAGCTTGAAGACGCCATAAGGGAAAATGAAGAGGAGATTTTGTCTGCCCTTGAAAAAGATTTGGGTAAGACAAATTTTGAATCATATCTTACCGAATACCATTTTGTCCTAGAAGAGATAAAATTTGCTAAAAAACACCTTCATAAGTGGATGAAAAAAATTAGGGTGAGAAAGTCCCTTATAACTTTTCCAGCAAAAAGTTTTTATATTTATGAACCCCTTGGAGTGACCCTTATAATTTCCCCTTGGAATTATCCCTTTAATCTTAGCTTTGGACCTGTTGTTGGGGCAATCGCCGCAGGTAATACTGTGATTTTGAAGACTTCTTCTAAATCTACGGAGACTAGTAAAGTTATTTCTAAAATTGTGGGTGATAATTTTAGGGAAGACTTTTTCGTTCATTTAGTTAATACTAAGCTCGATTACGATGAATTAATTAGCCAGCCTTATGACCACGTTTTTTACACTGGTGGGCCTGGTGTTGCTAAAAAAATTATGGCAGCCCAAGCACCTTACCTTAGCAAGTTGACTTTAGAACTTGGGGGCAAGAGTCCTTGCCTGGTTGAAAAGACAGCTGACATAAAAATGGCAGCTAAAAAAATTGCCTGGGCAAAGACTGTAAATGCCGGTCAAACCTGCATTGCTCCAGACTTCTTTCTTGTGGATAAGGCTGTAAAAGACGACTTGATTTTAGAATTAAAGAGAAATCTAAGAGACTTTTATGGGGAAAATCCACTTGCCAATAAAGACTTGCCAAGGATTATAAATGCCCAGCACTTTGAGAGGCTTCTTGGCTTAATTGATGAAGACAAGGTTGTTTTTGGCGGTGGTTTTGATAAAGAACTCCTAAAAATTGCCCCAACAATCATGGATGGGGTAGACTTTTCAGATCCTGTTATGGGTGAGGAAATTTTTGGACCGATAATTCCAATTATTACCTTTGATAAGTTAGATGAAATTTTAAGAAAAATCAAAAAAATGCCCAAGCCACTGGCCTTCTATACCTTTACTTCTGATAGGAAAATAGAAGAGAAAATTATTAGGGAAATGGAATACGGTAATGGGGCGATTAACGACTGTTTGATGCAGGTTGCTAACCCTAGGCTAGAGTTTGGAGGAGTTGGAAATTCAGGACAGGGAGGCTACCACGGCTACTTTGGTTTTATGAATTTTTCCAACAGGAAATCTATAGTCAAGGCTGGATTTTTTGACAATTTTTTGAGGTACCCACCTTACAGCGAGAAAAAATTGAGTCTAATCAAAAAGATTTTAGGCTAAGACTATAAAATTGTTGCAAATTTATGGTAAGCAGACAAAATTTTCTTGTTTAAAAGAATTACTTTTATATAATTTAAAAATATTTTATCTACTATATTTTAAAAACCTTCTTTACATATAGGGGAAATTGAGTTTGATAATTTAATTTAAAAAACATCCTTTTATATAGGAAAATTTTACCTTTATTTTGCTTTGATTTTCCAAATAATTTTCCAAGAAAAATTCAAATAAAAAGCTCGGATTTTTGCTCCGAGCTTTGTTTTTTTACTAGATTTCTGTATTTTTTAAATCTTCTGCAATTATTTTTGCAAGGGCTTTTAATTCTTCGACTTGAGGTTCTTTTACGCCTGAGTTGATTTTTACAACGTCGCCGATGTAGTTGCATTTAGCAGGTTCTAGGATTTCTTGGGAAATTTCTAGAGATTTGCCACCCCAAGACCAGTTGTTTAGGAAGGAAACTGTTCTGTTTTGGTAGCCTGTGCCAACTAGTTCTCTTAGGAAGGCATCCATCTTGTAGTAGAGGCCTGCGTTGTAGTTGATTGGGGCAAAGACTTGGTGGGTAAATCTGTGGCAGTCTGCGATTGGATAAGAATAATCCCAGTCAGAAATGTCGTAAAGGATGATATCTTCAACGCCTTCTTGGGCTAGGTAGTTTGCGAGGATGTCGCTTGCTTGTTCTGTGTCGCCGTACATTGATGCGTAGACAATTACTACACCTTTTTGTTCTGGTTTGAAACCTGCCCAACGTCCGTATTTTTCAAGGATAAAGCTAATAGAGTCAGCATCCTTGTAAACAGGGCCGTGAAGTGGGAGGATGGCGTTAATTGGTAGGTCAGCTACTTTTTTGAATAGGTTTTGAACCATCTTGCCTTGCTTGCCAACTATGTTTAGGTAGTAACGTCTAGCTTGTTCTAGCCAGTCACCCTTGTGGATTACCTTGCTTGCTTCGATATTACCTGCAATTGCGTTAAATGAACCAAAAGCGTCAGCTGAGAAGAAGAGACCTTCTGTTGTTTCGTAGGTCATAAATACTTCTGGCCAGTGAACCATTGGAGCGAAAACGAATTTTAGGTTTCTCTTGCCTAGGTTTATTTCATCGCCTTCTTTGATTTCTATATATCTGTCAGCATATTTATTATCGTAAAATTGTTCGAAGAACTTGTGAGTCTTGGCATTTCCGACAAATTTACAATTTGGATATGCATTTAGGATAAAGTCTATGTTTCTGCAGTGGTCAGGTTCCATGTGGGAAATGACTATGTAGTCAAGGTCTTCTCCGTCAAGGGCTGCGGCAACATTTTCAAGGTATTGTCTAGTGAAAGCGCCTTCTACAGAGTCCATTAGGGCATTTTTTTCATCTTTTATAACGTAAGCATTGTAAGAAACACCGTTTGGAACTTCAAACATATTCTCAAACCTGTTGATTCTACGGTCGTTAACACCTACCCAATATATATTATCTAGTACTTCTATGATATTGTGCATATTTTCTCCTTTGTTAAAAAAATATTTTTCTACCTTAACTATACCTGTTTTTAGCTGATAACAAACTAAATAAAAAAAAGAATAAAAATTTACATGAAAATGTTTTAGGAAATTGATAAGGGGTATCATTTACATATAAGCATAGTAAATTAAGGAGAAAATATGACATATAAATTGCCAAAAGAAATTAATGAATTTAGAAAATTTGTAAGGAGTTTTGCAGATGAAAAGGTTAAGCCACTTGCAGCTTTTATGGAAGAGGACTTTCCTCTTGAAATCCTAAGCGAAATAGGAGAAGCTGGGCTCTTATCCCTTCCATTTGAAGAAAAATTTGGGGGCTGTGGTTTGTCTTACGACCACTATGCTAGTGCCGTTGAGGAGATAGCTAGGGTAAATAGTGGACTTGCAAGCCTTGTCATTGCCCATACTTCTTTGGCTACTTGGCCTATAAGTAAATTTGCAAATGATAAACAAAAAGAAAAGTATTTGAATTTGCTCCTAGATGGCAAAAACCTAGGTGGTCTTGGCCACTATGAAGAAGATGAGGATATCCAAACAACTGCCACAGAAGATGGAGATTACTTCATTTTAAATGGTAAGAAAATCCTAGTAACCAACGCCCGTCTTGCAAATTATTATTTGGTAACAGCTCTTACAAATCCAAGAGATAAGGAAAATGGCCTTTCACTTTTCATCCTGGATAAGGATTGCCAAGGACTTTCTTTTTCAAAAACCTATGAGAATTTAGGTTCAAGATCAGTCATAACTGGAGACTTGATTTTAAAAGACGCAAAAGTTTCAAAGGAAAGTTTAATTGGAGACCTTAACAAGGCAAATGAATATATTGAGGAAATTTTTGAGGCAAGCAACCTCGCAACAGCTGCCCTTGCACTAGGTCTGGCAGATGCTGCTTATGAGGCAAGTCAAACTTATTTACAAAGTGGTTTGAAGACCTTTAAGGCTCGTAAGGCTGCCAAGGTCAACCGTCCAATCCTCGCTTCTATGGCAACAGACCTTAAGGCAGCAAAGATGATGGTTAGGGATGCGGCTTTAAAAATGGATGCTAAATCAGATTTTTATGGCAAGGATACTTCTATGGCAAAACTTTTTGTGTCAAAGCTTGCTGAAGATTTGACATCAAAGGCCCTTGATATGTGTGGTGGTACTTCATCATCTGCTGCTGACCTTGATAAACTTTACAGGGATGCCAAGATTAGCCAAATCTATGATGGTTCTGGCGACCTTATGAAGGAAACAATCGCAGCCTATATTTTGGATAAAAAAGATGCTAAGAAGGCTACAAAGGCAGAAGATGCCGTTAAAAAAGCCCCAGCTAAGGTTGAAGATAGGAAGAAAGAAGTCTTTGTTGGAGATGTTAGGGAAGCTGTTAAGAAAGTTGTGGCAGGCCTCCTTGCTGATGGCCTTAAGCTTAAGAAGGACCCAGTTGACCTAGAAGGCCCTATTGAAGGCGCAGAGAGGGTTGTGGCTGTTGGTATGGGTCTTGGTGAAAAACAAAACCTAGACTTGGCAAAAGACCTTGCAAAGCTTACAGGATCAGTCCTTGGTGCATCAAGACCTGCTGCCCAAGTTAGACACTATGTTTCAGATGACCACTATATTGGCGTAAGTGGCAAAAAATTTACTGGCGAACTTTACTTTGGTATAGGTATTTCAGGTACCCTCCAACACTTAAAGGGAATTGACTCTGCGAGAAAAGTTGTAGTTATAAACAACGATGAGGGTGCACAATTCTTTAAAAACTGTGATTACGGTATAGTTGGCGATTTTACAGAAGTCCTACCAATCCTAATCGAAGAAATCGAAAACCTATAAAATTAAATTTAGAGAGCGGGACCCAAATGGGTCCTCTTTTTTTATAAAAAAATGGTAAAATAAGACTAAGAGGTTGATTATGAAGAAAAATATAAAAATAAAATCTGCAAATTTTCCAGTTTCTTTGGGAAATGTTAAAAAAAATATAGAAAAAATAAAAGAATTAATAAATGAAAGTCAAGCACAAAAGGTAAATATCCTTTCCTTGCCAGAACTTTGCCTAACAGGGGCAAGTCTTTATGACGCCTATTTAGAGGAAGATTTGCTAAAATCAGCAGAAAATGGCCTAAAAGATTTAATCGCCTTTAGCGAAAAATTTGACCTAGCCTTCACAATAGGTCTTCCAATAAGGACTGAATTTGGCCTTTACAACGCCATGGCCCTTATAAAATCCGGCGAACTTATGGGTCTTGTTAGCAAGGAAAATTTAAAGCCTTACGAAAAAACTATTTTCGAATCTAAACCAAGGGGAGAATTTAAGGCACTTGATTATAGATTGGATGAAGAACCTTTTGTAAGTATTATCTCTGGTCTAAAAATCGGAATCACCATAGGTGAAGACGAGGAAATGACCATTCCAAAATCATTAAAATTAAAGGAAATGGGTGCAGATATCATCCTAAATCCAACAGCACTTGGCAGAAATATTTTCACTGGTGGTAAAATCCGCAAAAATATTGAATTTCTATCAAAGGATGTGATTTATGTCCACACTTCGGCAGGACCTGGCGAATCGTCTACAGACATGGTCTACACAGGCGAATCTTACCTGGCAAAAAATGGTCAAATCCTAGATGGAGATAGCCAAGTATTTTCTATAGAAATATATAATGAAGATTGGACTGAAAATTTCAATATCTTTACCGATGAGCCTTACCATGTGGAGAAATTCCCATACTTGCCAAAGGCAGAATATTCAAAAGAATATATGGAAGATGCACTTGAAATTCAAGCCCTAGGTCTTTTACAAAGGATGAAGGCTGTGGGAACTGACAGGGTTTATTTGGGAGTTTCTGGTGGGGTTGACTCAACTGCAGTCCTCCTAGCCATCACAAAGGCTTATGAAATTGCAGGCTTTGACAAGGAAAAAATCGGCGCCTACACCATGCCAGCCTTCGGTACAAGCGACAGGACCAAGTCAAATGCATATTTGCTTTGCCAAGCACTTGGTATCGACCTTAAGGAAATAAATATTTCAAAGTCTGTCACAGCGCATTTGCATGATATAGGCCACGATGGAAAAACTCCTGACCTAGCCTACGAAAATGCCCAGGCGAGGATGAGGACCCAGGTCCTCTTTGACCTATCAAACATGGGTGGGGGCCTAGTTATAGGAACTGGCGACTTATCTGAAAATATGCAAGGTTTTGCCACCTACAATGGCGATCACATGGCATCCTATGGTGTGAATGCGACCTTGATGAAAACCGAGTTAAGGTATCTAATCAAGTCCTACGCCCATTTTACAGAAAATGATAAGTTGAAAAAAGTTTTGACAGATATTTTGGAAACACCAATTTCACCTGAACTTGTAAGCGAAAAGGCAGGAGAAATTACCCAAAAAACTGAGGACATAATAGGCCCTTACGAACTTTTGGACTTCTTCATCTACCAACATTTGACCTACCACAAAAGTGCAAATCAAATCCTAACCGAGGCGACCTACGCCTTTGGGGATACCTATGATGAAGGGACAATCAAAAAGTGGCTTAAATCCTACTTCAAACGCTTTGCCCAATCTCAATTTAAACGCTCTACTGCTGTTGATGGACCAGATGTGACCGGAAGGAGCTTTTCGCCAAGACTTGGATTTAAGATTGCCTCCGACATGGCGAGCGACCTTTACCTAGGAGACTTAGATGAAAAATAAAAAACTTGTAGCAGGACTTGTTCTTGCCACAATGGTTTTGACAGGCAAATATCTCCACGACCAAGCTTTTGTTGGCGTGGAGAAAAAGGTCACCATAAAAAATTCCAAGATTAAAACCGACCTAAAAATCACCCACATCTCAGACCTGCATTCAAATGCGATTTCAAATCTCGATGAGATTTTAGGGAAAATAGCGACCTTTAACCCCGATTTGATTTTCCTGACAGGGGACATGATTGATTATCCAACAC
>NZ_CAUPFR010000037.1:0-13446 GCF_963510575.1 uncultured Anaerococcus sp.
TATCGTCTGGAGTTGTTTCGCCTGGCTTTTTATCGTCTGGAGTTGTTTCTCCTGGTTGGCCATTATTTTCTGAACCTTCTCCTTCAGTTGGTGGAGTTGGTTTATATTCTTTTATTTCTGGTTTTCCTTCTTTATGTTCTTCTACTCCAAATTCCATATTTGTTTTAGTTGCTGTTACATATCTATTTCCTGCATCATTTTCCTTGCCAGTCATATCCTTTATCCATTTTGTAGAATCATTTGGGTCTATTTTGGCAACTATATAACCAATTTGATCGCCTTCATCATATTCTAGATCGGCTTCTATATAACGGTTATCTCCACTACCTTGTAACGGATAAGAAGTTCCTCCAATTTTTTTAGTTTCATTCCATACATGGATAAATTCGAATGATGAATCACCTTTGTAGGTTATCCTTATTTTTTTCTTGGCAGCTTGATTTGTTTCTTGACCTTGTTCTGTCGCATAAACATTTGCAAGTGGTGTTACTGTTGCTCCTCCTAGTAAAAGTAGGGCTAGGCTTAGGCTACATGCCTTAAATATCTTTCCGCTTTTCATTAGTGTCCTCCTTACGGAAACGATTCCGTAATATTTGCTATCATTATATGATATAGTTTATCATTTGTCAATCATTTTTAGCAGATATTTTGATTTTTAGGAAAACTTTTATTTTACATTTGATTTGCATTTTCTGTCTTTTTCCAAATATTAGGTAAATATTTACCTGATTTCCAACCAAAAAGATGCCTGCCATTTCCTGCAAGCATCCTTAAAATTTTCGTATTTAAAATATCTTATCCTCTATCAAGTTTTTAAGGGCCTCTACTCCTAGCCTGATAGCAAGGTCTGTATCGTGGACGACTGGATTATCTAGATTTGCCTTTTCCCTTTCTTGGTTGGCTACCACTAGGAAACAGGCCCCGACCCTAACTTTCAAAAAACTTGCCACAGTGAATAGGGCTGCTGATTCCATTTCGCTGGCGAGGGTTCCTAACCTTTTCCAGGCCTCCCACTTGTTTGTTAATTCGTAGGATACTGGCATTGATTCTGGTTCATGTTGGCCATAAAAGGAGTCCTTGCATTGGACAACACCCACATGGGATTTTAAACCCAGGTCCTCACTCGCCTTCTTTAGGGCAGATGTCACCCCAAAATCTGCCACAGCCGGAAATTCGATTGGAGCATACTCCTTGCTGGTGCCCTCTGCCCTGATGGCAGCCTGAGCTATTACTATATCTCCGCTTTTTACATCTGTGTCGATACCCCCACAAGTGCCGACTCTAACAAAGGTGTGGGCTCCGAGTTTAGCAAGTTCTGTCAAGGCAATAGCAGCCGATGGCCCGCCTATACCTGTGGATGTGACTGAAACTTTTTCTCTATTCAAAAATCCAGTATAGGTCACAAATTCACGCCTGTCGCCAACTTTTTTTGGATTTTCAAAATAGGCTGCGATTTTTTCGCACCTTTTAGGATCACCTGGCAAGATTACGTATTTACCAATGTCTTCCGCCTTTAAACCTATGTGGTACTGTCTGCCGTCTTCTGAATATTTCATATACCCTCCATGAGATTTTCTATTAAGTCTGCCACAGATTTTACGCTAAAATTACAGACCTCTCTTACATCCTCATTTGTGACATAGTCGAGAGTATAGGAAAAAGGTGTATTTTTTAGAAAATCAATATCATTGTAGTCGTCACCTATGGCAATAATTTCTCCGTTAAAAGAATAGTATTCTTTGATAAAATCTATTCCCCTTTGCTTATTTATACCCTTTTTCACCACATCTATAACGCCAATCGAATAATGAAAATCAAAGTCTTCTGGGAAATGATTAACAATTTCATCATCAGAATAAATCGCAAGAGCCATTATAGATTCATCTACATTTTCCAAAGTTTTCTCCATTTTACTTTCCGTAAAAATCGCCATTTGATTTGGGATTTCCTTGCCATAAAAATCCATAAATTCTCTGGCTTTTGCTTTTGAAATAGTGGCCTTAAAAACTTCTTCTAATTCATCCTTATCACTAACAAAAATATGGGCCCCGTTGTTGCAAATCAAGGAATCCGGCTTAATTTTTCCTTCTATTAAGGGAAATAGACTTGCAAAAGACCTGCCAGTCACAATAGCAAAAAGATTCCCAGATGCCTGGAAATCTCTAATTGCTCTCATATCTTTGGCTGAAATTTTCTCGTCTATAAAAATTGTCCCGTCAAAATCTGCCGCCAAAATCATTTTTCATTCTCTTCAATTTTGATATATTCAATTCCATTTTTCTTAAGAAGTTCAGTCGCATAGTCGTCCACACGATAGGCATTTCTATAGTAAATTTTCTTAATACCTGCTTGAATTAGGCTCTTTGTGCAATTTAGGCAAGGAAAATGGGTTACATAGCAAATACAGTTATTTACTGCAATCCCTTCCTTGGCGCAGTACAAGAGGGCGTTCATCTCAGCGTGAATAGTCGCTATGCAATGGCCGTCCCTCATGGTGTGGCCAATCTCATCGCAGTGGGCATTTCCCTTAATTGACCCGTTATAGCCTGTAGAAACTATCCTATTTTCACTATTTACAAGGACACAACCAACGTAGGCCCTGTCGCAAGTTCCACGCATAGCAACAGTTTCTGCCAGCCTCATAAAATATTCATTCCAAGTTAATCTATCTTTTGCCATAGCTTTCTCCTCTTAAAATTTAAGTCTTATCTTAAATAGGATATCAAATAATTTATAAGATATCAAGAGTGAAAGGGCGTAGGCAATGATTCTTAGGATAATATTTCCTTCGCCAGAGCTTACTAAGCCTGCAATTATCACAAAGAGGATGGAAGTAAGGGATAAGATTCCAGCCCACTTGCAAATCTCTGCTAAGACACTATTTTTAACCATGTAACCTGATCTTTCTGCAGAAGACCTGCCTATTAGGAAGTAAGTTCCTATAGCGATTATGAGGGCAACAACCAAACCTGCCCAAAGTGTTGATATCTTTTCAAAATCTGCATTTAAGAGTGATAGAAAGACTCTACTTGCTGGAGCTAGGTCATTTTTAAAATTATAATAGGCATCATTGAACGTTCCTGGATAGGTGTCTCCAAATATTCCCAAAAAGGAATATATTAGGAGTTTAAACCATTCTACAAAACCTATGGCAATGATCGAAAGTCCTATATGGCCAAGGAAGTTTCCTGCCAAAAGTCCTAGGGATACGCCAACAAGAGATGCTGATACCATAGAAATCATAGATTTCATGAGGAAAGTCCCTATCTTTGCAAAACTTGCTATTTCAGAAAATACTGATCCCTTAATTGTAATACTTACCATTAGGATATTTATTATAAACAAGGCGAGTCCAAATACTAGGGCCACCCCTATTTTCATCAAAAATTCCCTTTTCTTTGACCAAGGAAGCATCCTGGTAAAGTCATAGTAGTTCAGGGATTCTTCAATAGATGTAAGACCCATCGAGATTATCATGATAAAGACAAGGGCTAGAGCCATGGAGCTAGTTAGTTTTTCTGTCATGTCTAGCTTATAGGAATTAATATTTTCTCTTCCTCTCATATATTCTTCGTAGGTAGTTTGCTTATCCCAAAGGTCGTCTTTGTTGAGTTTTTCCATGTAGTCTTCATCATAAGACCTTTCTTTTCTATATCTTAATTTATATTTTTTAGCAAAAGCTTGGGCTGTTTTTTCTGCCTCCTTTAAATATTTTTCATCAATTTTTTGATCTTTCGGATGACTTTTCTCCTCACCAAGATAATTTTCCATTTGCCTTACATTGTCTGTAATCCTTATTGCGTCCCATTTTAAGTTACTTTTAACCCCAAGAGTGTTAGAAAGGGTGAAGAAAAATCCTAAAAGTAGGAGCCAGATTGCATATCTCTTCCAAGTTAGTTTGAGTAATTTCCTAAAGTCTTTCATATTTCACCTCCAGCTTCCATATAGAAGTAGTCTTCTATTTTTAGATCAAGCATGTCATACTGGACAATTCCATCATCTGATAAATACTCGCTTAAGAGCTTATCATCAGCCTTAATTAGAATAACCTTGACCCTACCAAGAGAAGATACAAGGACAGAATTATCTGCCAAAGCCTGTGGGAGTTTGTCTTTGACAACAACTTGGACCTTCCTTATATTTTTGGTATCCACACTTGTATTTTTGAGCCTGCCGTCCTTAGAAAGATATAAAATCTCCTCGCAAACTCCTGTTAAATGGTCTAGGTCGTGGCTTGAAGCAAGGACGGTTCTCCCCTCTTCCTTGGCATCTAGGATGTAAGAAAGGATAAGTTTTTTATTCAAAACGTCCATACCGTCAAGGACCTCGTCAACTAAGAGAATATCAGCCTTTGATGCAAGGATTGTAATTAATCCTAAAAGGTTTTTTTGTCCCTTGGAGAGGTTTCTAATATTTTGGTTTGGATCAATTTCATTTTTGTTTATTTCAGCAAAGAAATAATCACTGTCAAAATCTTCATAGCTTATCTTGTAAAATTCTGGCAGGTCTTTTACCTTATAAAAGCTAAAATAATCAAACCTGTCCGGCAAAAATCCTATATGCTTGATTAATTTGGGATTTTCGCTTAATTTTTTCTTATCAAGGGTAAATTCTCCTCCATCCGCCAAATAAATCCCACAAAGGATTTTAAGGAGGGTAGTCTTACCTGAACCATTCCTGCCGACTATACCTGTAATTGTGCCCGGTCTTAGAACAAAAGATACGTCTTTTAGGACCTGATTTTTGCCAAAAGCCTTGCTGATATTGTTAACTTCAAATAACATCTATCTCACCTTCTACTTTCTCATACAATTCGATGACTTCTTCCTTAGAAATATTAAGGAAAATGGCTTGGGATAGGTCTTCTTCAAGCTTTTCCAAAAATTCGTCCCTCTTTAGGTCGATTTTTTCCCTATCAAGCTTGATAAGAGTCCCTATGCCCGGTTGGGTTTTAATAATTCCTTGGTTTGACAACTCTTTAAATGCCTTGGAAACGGTTGTTTGGTTAATCAAAAGTTCCTTAGATAATTCTCTTACTGATGGAAACTTATCCCCATTTTGAAGGTAGCCTGCCGCAATGGCAACCTTGGTTTGCTCAACAATCTGCATATAAAGAGGAGTCTCCGAATTTGGATCTAATTTAAACATCTTAACTCCTTTCTGTTTGGTCATACACCATACATCTTATTATCATTATATCAAGGATTGATTTTTTGTCAAATAAAAAGGGGATGTTGCAAATTGTGAATAATTATCGTCCCATCATCATAGGGTTCTCTCTCAAAGTTTCATGTTTAGCCCGCCGGCTCATGGAGGCGAAACTTCACGAGAGGTTCCTATGATGATATCGGGACGATTTATTCATTCTGCAACAGCCCCCTGTAGTAAAAAATATTCTCTTTCTTTTATCCACCTATGGTTAAAACTAAAAGTCAATCGTTAAAAGCTTTATTTTCCCCTTGGAAACTCCCAAGATTTTAGTATTTTATCTGGCTTTTAACCTAGGGTATATTTTTCAAATACTTTGCCTAAATCACATCAAAGGCGCAAAGGGTTTTAAGACTTTACCTGCGATTTTTGTTGATGTTTTCATATTTGCCACGTCCTCATCAGTCACAAGCTTACTTTGCCTAAAAAATTTATCAAAATCATTTTTTATAGTCTCTAGACTCTTTGACTTGTAAACCAAAACCCCACATTCAAAGTTTTGGTAAAGGGCCCTGTAATCGAGGTTTATAGTACCAACTACGCCGATTTTTCCATCGGCAAGCCAAGTTTTAGAGTGGACAAAGCCAGGCAAGTATTCATAAATCTTGACCCCATATTTTACAAGCTCTGCATAGTGGTTTTGAGCTAGGATAAAGGCAACTTTTTTGTCAGGTATATGAGGTATGCCAAGCCTTACGTCAACGCCCTTTTTTGCCGCACTTTGGAGGGCAGAAATTATTTCGTCATCCACAATAAAATAAGGAGTCAAGGCGTAAACATAATCTCTAGCGTTATTTACCATGTCAAGGTAAATATTTTTGCAAAGTCTCTCATCATCCGTAGGGTTATCTGCAAAAGGAATATAATATCCATCTTCATCCTTGCCTGTAACATATTCCAAATATGGACTAAAATCTTCATCAGCCTCGTCTTTTTTGGCTGCATTCCACATGGTCAAAAAAAGTACAGTTAAGCTTTCTACAGCCTCTCCCTCAACCCTTAGACCACAATCCTTCCAGTGGCCAAAACGCTCGTACCTGTTGATATATTCATCAGCTATATTTATACCGCCTGTATAGGCAACCTTGCCGTCAACAACCATGACCTTCCTGTGGTCCCTGTTATTTAGGTAGGTTGAGATAATTGGATACATCTTTGAAAAGACCCTAAATTTTATGCCAAATTCTTCCATTTCGCTTTCAAAATTCGAATGGAGCCTGGTAATAAGGTTAGATCCGTCTATTAAAAGCCTGACCTCCACACCTTGGTTTACTTTTTCGACCAAAAGCTCAAGGATTGTCCCCCACATATATCCGTAATCGAGGATGAAAAATTCCATAAAAATGAAATCCTTGGCATTTTTTATATCCTCTATCATGGCCTCAAACATAGTATCACCTAAATTAAAATACTGAGATTTGGTTGACTTGTAGACAGAAAATCCACCTATGTTTTTTAGGTAAGTGGCGAGATTTATAAACCTCTTATCCCCTGTTTCCATGAGTTCTTTTTGGCTAAGCGACCTTTGGTGGTAGACTCTAGAATCTCTTTCAAGGTCAAGCACCCTCTTGTGTTCACGCCTGTAGCCTATCCTAAAATATGACATCCAAAAAGCGATAATAGCAAAGGTAGGAGCCACAAAGATAAAAAGTGCCCAAGATAATTTCATATAGGGATTCATATCATCTATATTTAAAATTTCCATCAACATGATAATACTTAAGATAGATGAACCCCCGAAGAGCCAGTACTGGTTAATACCCAGGTACCTATAAAGCACAACTAGGCCAAAAATCTGAGTCAAAATCAAAAAAACAAAAAGTCCTGCCCTCGAAAATATCAAAGAACCCAGACCCCTCTTAGTTTTCTTTACATATTTATTTTCTTTAATTTTATTAACTAAATTTGTCTTATAGTCCTTCATACTGCTACTATACTTCTATAAAGGTTTTTATCCTTAAGATTTGACTTATTAATGCAAATACATAAGATATAAAGAAGGAGAATAAAATGAAGAACGTACTAATTTTAAACGACTTCGTATCCAAGGGAAAGATAGCTGCAAGACTCATGGCACCTGTACTTTCCTACATGGACTGTGAAGTTTTTTTACTGCCAACAGCAATGATAGCAAACAATTTTTCCCTAGGTGGAAATGCTTTTTTTAATATAGATCCCTTTATCAAAGAAAGCCTAAAAAACTGGGCTAAGCTTAATATAAAATTTGACCTAATTTTTATAGGCTACATAGAAGATAAAAACCAAAAGGAAATGATAAAAGATTTTATAAAAAATCTCGACTACAAACCTACCATAGTCTTTGACCCAATCATGGGCGATGATGGAGAGCTCTACCAAGGCCTAGATGAGAGTAAAATCGCAAATTACAAAGATTTACTAGAAGTAGCAGACATCATAATTCCAAATGAAACTGAGGCAAAATTCTTAGACCTTGATATAAAAAATTTAACAAGTCAAAGTAAAAAAATAATAATTACATCTCAAAGCACAGGAGGAAAACCTTGTGTAACCTACAATGATGGAAGGGAAAATGTCATCCCTTATGAAAAAATAGACCTAAAAGTAGGAGGAACTGGAGACCTATTTGACGGCCTATTTATAGGCTACTTCCTAAAAAATATAGAAATAAAAAAAGCCATTGAAAAAACAACCCATGATATAGGAAAAATCCTCCTTGCAAACGAAAGAGAATATCCTGGAGCAAACGAAATAAATATCGAAAAATTCCTAAACCTAATCGAGGTCTAAGTCATGAAAATAAATCGAAAAGAATATTTTAAGAAATCGCTAAAAATCGCCTGGCCAGCAGTTTTGGAATTTTTCTTTGTTTCGATAGCAGGTATTATAGATACCTTCATGGTATCAAGTCTGGGCCCTGCTGCCATAGCGGCTATAGGCCTTACTACCCAGCCAAAATTTCTTTCCCTTTCATTATTTTTCGCCTTAAATGCCGCCGTTTCTGCCCTAGTCGCCAGACGCCAAGGCGAAGGAAAAAGGGATAAGGCAAATGTGACCCTAACCACAGCCCTATACATAATGGTATTTTTTGTAATCCTTGTTGATTTATTAATGGTGCCTTTTGCTGGAAAAATCCTAGAAATCGCAGGATCAAACGCAGAAACCCACAAACTCGCCTATGATTATTACATCATAATAATGTTAGGTCTATTTTTCAACGCCCTAGCCATGTTGATAAATGCAGGCCACAGGGGTTGTGGCAACACCAGAATAGCCTTTATTTCAAATCTGGTATCCTCCCTAGTAAATATTTGCCTAAACTATTTACTAATCGAAGGAAGGTTTGGATTTCCAAGGATGGGAGTAAAGGGGGCTGCCCTTGCAACAGTTCTAGGAACTGTTGTCGCAACAATAATGTGCATCATTTCCCTCTTTAGCAAGACATCCTATATGAATTTCCTAACCATGGCAAAAAATAAATTCAAATTCTCCCTAAAAATTGCAGGAGAAATCAAAAACCTAGCCGTAAACCTCTTTGTAGAAAATATCTCAGCAAGAATTGGCTTTATGATAACAGCCATGACAGCAGCAAGGCTCGGTACAGAAGCCTTCGCCGCCCACAACGTCGGTATGAACCTCCTTAGCCTATCCTTCTCCTTTGGCGACGGTATGCAGGTTGCAGCCATAGCCCTAACAGGAAACGCCCTAGGAGCAAATCTCAAGGACGAAGCCCTCAAACTCGGCAAGGCTTGTCAGGAATTAGGCTTCATATTTTCGGTAATAATATCCCTAATCCTCATATTTTTCGGTAGAAATATATTTTCTATCTTTTTTGAAAAAAATAATATACTCGACATGGGTGTTCTAATTTCAAGGTTTCTGACAATTATTGTCCTCCTACAGATATCACAAGTTATCTATGGGGGTTGCTTAAGAGCCGCAGGTGATGTAAAATATACGTTAGGAGTTGCACTTGTATCGGTAACCTTTATCAGGTCCATAGTAACTCTTATCTGTGTTAATGTCCTAAACCTAGGACTTGCTGGTATCTGGGTTGGTATCCTATCTGACCAAGCATCAAGATTTATAAGTCTAAGACACAGATTTAATTTAGGAGAATGGGTACACAAGAAAATATAGGAGGGTACTATGAAAAAATTATTTTCTCTATTAGCTTTAGCTTTAGTGCTAAGCGCATGTGGTAACTCAGCTGACAAGAAAGCAGAAGAACCAAAAGAAACAACAACAACAGAAGCTCCAGCTGAAGAAAAAGCTGAAGAAAAAGTTGAAGATGCAAAAGACGCTAAAGAAGACGCTGACAAAGCTGAAGAAAAAGCTGAAGATGCTAAAGACGAAGCAAAAGATGCAGCTAAAGATGCAGCTGAAGAAAAAGTAGAAGAAAAAGTAGAAGATAAAGGCAACAACTAATTATCTTCAACAAAGCCACTCACTAGGGTGGCTTTTTCTTTTTACATATGATATAATAATCCTATCATGGGGAATTAGCTCAGCTGGGAGAGCGCTTGGCTGGCAGCCAAGAGGTCAGGGGTTCAAGTCCCCTATTCTCCACCAAATAGCAAAAACCGAGGTCTTGGCCTCGGATTTTTTATCTTATAGGTTTATTTATATATTACTATCTCCTAAATTAAGAGGCTAAAGGCCTACAAGGGGAAAATTATCAGAGATGCTTTTTATATTATGTCCAGGCTATGTTTTTCCATTATTATCTATTTTTCAAGTTATAATTCTTAATTTAAACCTTGCTAATTCATCATATGACAAAATCTAAGTTGAATTATGATATAATAACAATATAATATTGATAAAAAGGAGGTAGTTTTATGATAAATATTCGCCCAGTATCAGATTTGAGGAATAAATTTCCAGAAATAGAAGAAACTGTTATAAATTCAAATTCACCAGTTTTCCTAACAAAAAATGGTTATGGAACAATGGTTCTAATGAGTATAGACCAATATTCAGTTCTAACAAATGAGATTGAACTTAGACTAGACGAAGCTGATAAAAGAGCCGCTATATCTAGCGAGCGTTTAAATAAAGATGAAGTTTTTTCTAAGGTCCGAGAAAATATAAATGCAAAAGAAAACTTATAAATTAAGGTTCTTACCGCTTTTCACAGAAGATCTTTTAGAAATTACTACCTATATTTCTTCAAACTTACAAAATCCTAATGCAGCTTATAAACTTGTTGATGAAATAGAAGATGCTATAGATAAAAGACTAGAAAACCCATTTATGTTTGCTCCTTTCAATTCAAAAAAACCTAGAATTAATCCTTACTATAGGATTTATGTTAACAACTATACCATTTTCTATGTGGTCATAGATGACACTATGGAAGTTAGGAGAATTCTTTACTCAAAACGTGATTTTGATAATATATTATAATTTAGAAATTATAATATATTATCCATTTGATTAAGTAAAGCAAAATTAAAGATTAAGTTAATATGAAACCAATAATACTATACACCCCAAAAGAAAATGAATTAGACTTTGCAAAAAATATCCTAAATGATCCAGCAACCATGGCCTACAACAAAGGCTATGATATTTTCCCTGGCTATGATAAGGAAACTGGCTGTATTTCCCATGGCGAAACCTATTGGAAAAAATGGTATGACCTTTATTTTTCAAATCCTGGTCAATATTTTTACGCCTATATCTATGACCAAGATTTAAAGGTCTTTGTAGGAGATGTAAATTTTCATCCTTCAAAGCTTAACCCTGATGCAAGAGATATTGGAATTGTAATCAAAGACGAATTTAGGGGTCAAGGCTACGGAAAAATCGGACTTAGTCTTTTAATCGATAAGGCTTTTTCCTATGATTCTATAAGGGCCCTTCACAATAATTTTGAAAAAGAACGTACTTTCGCTCTTAAAATCCATGAAGATTTGGGTTTTAAAATCGCAAATTATAAGGAAAATATTATAAATCTTATTTTAGAAAAGTGAAATATTTAAAGAAAAAACCAGATTTAAAAGCTAAGAAATGCTTTTAATCTGGTTTTCTTTTCAATTATCAAAAAAACTATTTATTTAGTTTCTCATAGTTTTCTACTATTTTTTCTATGATTTTTTTATCTTTGATTTCTGTTATTTTTTCTATAGTTTTTTCAAGACCTAGATTTTCTATATCTTTTTCTAGTTCCACTGCTTGGTCGTCTTCTTCGTTTCTAAAATTAAGGGCAGCCGCAAGGCCTATTAAAAGATTGTCAATTGAAAGGTCGTATTCAAGTGCTGTATTTATTGGTTTTACAAATCTTTCGTTGATTGATAATTTTCTGATTGGCTCCCTACCTACTCTTTTTACATCGTCGTTTAGGTATGGATTTTTAAATCTTTTGATAATTTTTTCTATATAGGCAAAGTGGTCTTCTTTATTAAAACCGAATTTTGCTATAAGTGCCTCGCCTGATTCTTGCATGATTTTTCTGACTTGGTCTTCTATTTCTGGGTCATTTATAGATTGGTCGATGGTTCCGTAACCCTTTAGGCTTCCTAGGTAAGCTGTTGAGGCGTGGCCTGTATTTAGGGTGAAGAGTTTTCTTTCGATATAGGCTTCAAGGTTCCCTACTAGGTTCATACCTTCAATTTGAGGAACTTCTCCCCTAAAACCTGCTTCTTCCACATTCCATTCATAATAATTTTCTACTGTAACATCAAGTGGATTTTCATTTTTAGATGGTGGAACAATCCTATCTACGGAACAATTTGGAAATCCAACATACTTATCAGCATAGGCTTTTACTTCCTCACTTAGGTTGTCATAAACATAGCCTTTTAAAGACTCGCTTGCCTTTATGGCGTTTTCGCAGGCTATGATATTTAAAAACTTTTCAGAATTTTCCTCAAATCTTTTTGTGATTCCACTTGCAACTTTTCCTGCAATCTTAACTAGGTTTAAAGGTCCAACTGCTGTTGTGATTATAGATGCGTCTGCAATTTCGTCCACAACTTCATCTCTTGTTGAATTTACAGCAGAAATGCCTTCTACTCTTATATCTTCATTTTCTACGTCTTTTACGTGTATTGTATAGGCCTTATCCTTATTTATTAAGTCGATTACATTATCAAAAACGTCAGCAAAGACTAGGTCGTAGCCTGCATTTTTTAACAAATATCCAATAAAACCCCTACCTATATTTCCTGCACCAAATTGTATAGCTTTTTCCATCTTATTCTCCAAATTCTTCTATAAAGTCTTGTTTGTTTGTTGTGTTTTTAAGTTTTTCAACTAGTTCATCACTGATTTTAATGGCAACACTTGATAAAACTTCGAGGTGTTCATCACCTTTTCCAGCAAGGCCAATTACTAGATAAGCTTTTTCTCCGTCAAAATCAACGCCATTAGGATATTGAAGGAAAACTAGTCCAGATTTATGAATTGTCTTTTTAGCCTCATTTACACCGTGAGGAATGGCTATACCTAGGCCCATGTAAGTTGTTGTAAGCTTTTCTCTTTCAAGCATATAGTCGATATATTTTTCGTCAACACAACCTAATTTCACAAGCTCCTCGCCCGCTCTTTTGATAGCTTCTTCCTTGCTAACGCTGTCTAAATTTAAAAATATATTTTTTTCATCTAATTTAATATTCATCTCATTCTCCTTCTTTTTCAATATTTTCCCTAATTATATTATATATTATTTCCTTAAGTCTAAGATCAATTTGATTCTCATCCAAATTTCTAATGGCCCCTAAAAAATCACAATCATCTATGATTTTACTACTAATTTCTGAGAAAAATTTTATTAGGTCCTCTTTTTCATCAAGGCTTGATATCATCACAATTATGATATCATCTGTATCTTTAATCTTGCCAAAACCAAGTTTTGCCTTATTTACATGACACTTTGCGTGGAGTAAATGGAGCTTAAATTCCTCGTAATAAGTAGGATTTAAGTCATTTCTCTTAATTATAGACTTATAAATCTCCTCTTCTTCTAGAAAATCATCAGAAACTACCTTTGCAGATTTTTTATAAGGGTCATCTTTCCTTTCTAAGTAAAAATACTTAGTGTTTTCGTAGACCCTATTAAGACTTGTCGAAATCTCAAAAATTTCTCTAGCCTTAGCTAGACTAAAACTCCCTATTTCTTTTCTATTATTTTCCTTAATTTGTTTTTTAACCCTACCAGCTTGGTAATATTTTTTTCTTGAAATTTCCCTTAATTTGTTGGTTAGTTTCAAAAAGTCACCCTCATCTGCCAAGGCTGGCATCTCCATATAGGCA
>NZ_CAUPFR010000038.1:0-13431 GCF_963510575.1 uncultured Anaerococcus sp.
CGTCCAAGTTGGCCGCCACCGATTATACCGATAGTGCTTTTTGGTAATATAGTCTTGATCATATTTTCATATCTTCCTTTACTATATTTTCTAATTCAATTTTAAAGTCCCTGTACTTTTCTGCTAATTTTTCATCATTGATAGCAAGAATCGCAAGGGCAGTGATAGCAGCGTTTTTAGCTCCTGCCTCGCCTATAGCCATGGTCGCAACTGGTACGCCATATGGCATTTGAACAATCGAAAGCAACGAGTCAACACCGTTTAGGGTGGATGATTTTATTGGAACACCAATGACAGGTAGAGTAGTTGACGCAGCAACCATACCTGGCAAATGTGCAGCACCACCAGCAGCAGCTATGATTAGGCTGTAGCCATTCTTCCTGGCATTTTTCGCAAAGTCAACCATTAACTCAGGTGTCCTATGCGCACTAACAACCCTCTTGTCGTAGTCTATGCCAAACTTATCCAGCACAGAGCAACATTCTTTCATAGTCTTGTAGTCAGATTTTGAACCCATTATGACAGCTATTTTTGACATTTTAACTCCTTATCTTTTCTTCTACAAAATTAGTATATCTATTTTATTATTTTTTTCAATGGTAAAAGTTAAATAAAAAATTTTTCATCTGTCCTTGACAAATTTTCCTAAGTAAATAAAATTTACTTGTAAGAATGTCATAAATTTATATCATTATTGCAAAAGAATAAGGAGAAAATAATGGATTTAATTTACAAAGGCAAGACAAAAAACATCTACAGCCTAGATAATGGCAACATCTTGATGAAATTTAAAGACGACGTTACAGGCAAGGACGGAGTTTTTGATCCAGGTGAAAACCAAGTCGGACTTTCAATTGACGGTGCAGGCAAGGCTGGACTAAGGATGACAGAATTTTTCTTTAACAAATTAAATGAAAAAAATGTCCCAACCCACTATGTTGCTGCAAATGTTGATGAAAACACTATGGAAGTAAAAAAAGCTAAGGTTTTCGGCAAGGGTCTTGAATTTATCTGCAGGTACAGAGCAGTAGGTTCTTTTTACAAAAGATATGGCAAATACATAGAAGAAGGTGCACCACTAGACGCATTTTTTGAAATAACAATCAAAGACGATGCTGCAGGCGATCCTACAATTTCTAAAGACTGCCTAGAAGCCCTAAATATTGCGACAGCCGACCAATGCGAAGAGCTAAAAAGACTTACAAAAGAAATTTGTGGTCTAATCCGTGACATTCTTAAAGAAAAAGGTCTTGACCTTTATGATATAAAACTAGAATTCGGCGTAGATGAAAATGGTAAAATCATCCTAATCGATGAAATTTCTGGTGGAAATATGAGAGTTTTTAAAGGCGATGAATATATCGAACCACTCAAACTTTCAGAACTAGTTTTAAAATAAAAAATTTATCCCTCTGGCACTTTGCCTAGAGGGATTTTTTGTAATTTTCCAACACAAAAAGCAGGCAAGTGCCTGCTCTTTTTTTAAAATGATATTCTAAATATTACTGCAATTAAACATAGAATAACTGCTAGGGGTACATATAGGAATTTACCAATATTATACCAAGTATTTCCGTATTGTTTTTTAGAACCTAAGTTAATAGCACCAAGAAGTTGGTCTTTTTTCAATATCCAGAACCAAGTTACAGCACCAATCATAGCTCCTATTGGGATAACATAGATTGAGATAAAGTCCATAAATGGTCCCCAACTGCTAATCATTTCCATATTTACACCTATAGCAAAAACCACGAGTCCTATCAAAAATAAAACAAGATTACGTTTTAATTTAGGATGTCTTTGCATGAGAGATTCTGCTACTACTTCAAACATATTTTGAAGGGATGATATACCACCAAAGACAACTGCTACGTATAAAATAATTGCAAAAACTCTACCAAAGCCCATATCCTGTAAGATTGTAGGTAAGACTTGGAAAAGTAAACCAGGTCCACCTGCCTGGTCCATGTTGTAGACGATAATCGCCGGAATCATTACAAAGGACGCTAACATAGCAGCAACTGTATCAAGAAATCCTGTCATCTTTGAAGATGAAACTATGTCTTCATCATCAGAAAGATAAGCACCTACAACTAGCATACCAGAACCAGTTACTGATAAGGAGAAAAACGCCTGGCCCATAGCCTGAAGAATTGTTCCCCAATTTATCATTTCTCTATCAAACCTAAACATATACTTGTATCCCTCAAAGGCATTAGGAAGGGTTAGAATCCTAATAGCAAGAACTACAAAAAGTACAAAGAAGGCTGGCATCATAATTTTATTTGATTTTTCAATAGTAGATGCACCACCAATACAAGAAAGCAAGGTGATAGCTATAATAAAAAAGTGGTAAGGCACTACCGAGAAAGGTCTTAAAGAAAAACTATCAAAATAACTTGTGGTATCTACAGTTAAAAGCGAACCAGTTAAAGAATCTACCAAGGCCTTTAAGACGTAGGCAACAATTACTGCATAACCAATCGCAATCAATAGTGAGCCAATAAGTGGAATGTAGCCTATAAATTTGCCTGTAATTGTATCTTCCTTGCGGCTTTTAAATGCCTTTTGGTAGGCACCTAGAGTTCCTGTGTGAGCATATCTACCCACTGCAAACTCACTTGCAAGACCACAGTAAGCAAAGACGCTTACAAAAAATATGTAGGCAATTAAAAAAACTATGCCACCTTTTTGAAACTTATATGGAAAGCCCCACACATTTGCCATACCGACTGCAGAGCCAACTGCCGTGAGGATAAATCCTAATTTCGAACTAAATTTATTCATCTTTTTTCTCCTTTTTTCATTATATTTATTTATTTTCTTTGTTGGTATATCACTTTAAAGCATAATCTAATTATAACCGAAATTTAAAATAAATCAAGAAAAAAAATCTCCTACAAAGATAGGAGATTTATAGATACACTTAGTAAATTATTAGCAATAAATGCACTAAAAAAGTAAAAATTAATGAAATAAAATCGATGCTATACAGATTATGACGACAAGTGGTGTGTAAAGATACCTACCAATCTTGATATAAATCATAGATTTTTTATGCTTAGCACCCTTATTAATTTCCTTAAGGAGAACATTTGAATCCATAATATAAAACCAAACCACAGCTCCGAGCATAGCTCCAAGTGGAATTAGGTAATAAATGGTCATATCCATGAGACTTGCCCACTTGGCAAGTGGATGAAGGTCTACCCCCAAAAGCAGGACAGTAGTACCAACTAAAAGCAGGGCTATTTTATCATTCATCTTAAATTCTTGATTCAAGGTGTGGGCAATCGATTCGAAAATAGTTTGAAGCGAAGTCAAACCTGCCATTATAATTGCCATGTAAAATAAAATTGCAAAACCTCTTCCAATCCTCATTGAATTAAAAATACTAGGTAAGATTTGGAAAATAAGGGCCGGACCACCAGCTTCATGCATAGAAAAAACTACAATCGAAGGCACAATTATAAAGGCCGATAAAAGAGCAACTATAGTATCAAATAAAGCTGTTAGCTTGGAGTCTGTAACTATATCGTGATCATCAGTCAGCATCCTACCCACAAAAACCATGCCAAAACCATTTATAGAAAGGGCAAATAGGGCATCACCCAAGGCAGAAATGGCTGTGCCAATATTACAATCTCTTATATCAAACCTAAAAAGAAGCTTATAGCCTTCACCAATTTGTGGAAGCGTTAACATCTTAACCAAAACTATGATGTAAATAACTATCATTGACGGCATTAAAATCGAGTTTAGCCACTGAATAGATTTAAAACCACCAAGACTTATCAAGATTACAAGGACAATAATCATCAAATGAACTTCCATAACAGCAAAAGATCTAGATGAAAATTCTTCAAACCAAACAAAAGGTGGTGTTATCAAAAGTTTCCCATTTATGGTATCCACAAGGGCCTTGGCAACATAAGATACAATAATTGTGTAGCCTACAGCCATAATTAGGGAAATCAGCAGAGGAAAATAACCATAAATCTTCGCGACTTTTGATTCAGGACGGGTTGTTTCTATAGCTTTCTTGTAGGATTTTACAACCGAACCTTTAATCATCCTTCCTATGGCAAATTCGCTAGATAAGCCAACATAGGAAAAAATCGAAATAAAAATCAGGTAGAAAATCAGAAAAAATATCCCGCCCTTATGAAATTTATAAGGAAAACCCCAAACATTTGCCATACCCACCGCAGAACCCGTGGCAGATAGGACAAAGATTGTTTTGGATTTAGTCTTTGGCAGCTTCATAATTAATCCTTATACTTATTTTGAATTTCTTTTATAAGATTAGAATCTTCAAAATAATTAATTCCCATGGCAGCCTTAACCTTTCTTAATTTTTCAGCTCCCTGGTTTCTTGCATCAGCTGTACCTTTCTTTAGGATTTCAAAAACGCCCTCAATATTTTTTTCATATTCAGCACGCCTAGCCCTAATTGGCTCTAATTCTTCTTCGAGAACCTTGATTAAAAACTTCTTGCACTTAACATCTCCAAGTCCACCCCTTCTGTAGTGGGCCTTTAATTCATCAAGATTTTTGTATTCCGGTAAATATTTTTCAAAGTGGCTGTCATTTGAAAATACGTCTAGGTAGGTAAAAACAATATTTCCCTCAACCTTTCCAGGGTCATCGATATTTATATGGTATGGGTCTGTGTACATAGACATGACTTTTTTCTTGACAGTTTTTTTGTCATCTGCAAGGTAAATAGCATTCCCAAGTGACTTACTCATCTTAGCTGCCCCATCAATTCCAGGCATACGGCGTGCCATCTTAGATTCTGGCAAAACTGCTTCTGGTTCTACAAAAGTTTCACCATAGATATTATTAAAGCTCCTTGCAATTTCCCTAGCTTGCTCAAGCATTGGCTCTTGGTCTTCACCAACAGGAACAACATTAGCATCAAAGAGCAAAATATCTGCCGCTTGACTTACAGGATAAATCAAGAAACCTGCTGGAAGGCTGGTTTCAAAATTTCTTAGTTTTATTTCTGATTTTACAGTCGGGTTTCTTTCGAGTCTTGAAAGTGTAACCAAATTTAAAAAATAAAAGGTAAGTTCTGTTAACTCCTCAACTTGTGATTGGATAAAAATACTAACTTTTTCTGGATCTATGCCTACACTTAAATAATCAAGTGCAACCTCGATAAGGTTTTCACGAATTTTTTGAGGATTGTCAAAATTATCTGTTAAAGCCTGGCTGTCTGCAATCATGACATACATCTTGTCATAAGAGCCTTCGTTTTGCATCTTTACCCTATTTCGTAGACTACCAACATAGTGACCGAGATGAAGTCTACCTGTTGGTCTGTCGCCTGTTAATATTATATCTCCCATAATTTCTCCTTTTCATGTGAAAAAGGGGAAGCTTGTGCTTCCCTATTTATTTTCATTTTTTGCTAGATAAGCATCTATAAAGCCTTGAATGTCACCATCCATAACCGCATCTACATTTCCCACCTCATAGTTTGTCCTGTGGTCTTTTACCAAGGTGTAGGGTTGGAAAACATAAGATCTTATCTGGCTACCCCAGGCGATTTGCGAATAGCTTCCCTGGATATCTTCTATTTTTTCTTTTTTCTCTTCTTCTTTTATCTGAATTAGCTTTGATATAAGGAGGTTCATAGCAGTCTCCCTATTTTGGATTTGGCTTCTTTCAGCCTGGCTAGTGGCGACCACCCCTGTTGGTATGTGGGTAATCCTTACTGCTGAGTCAGTCTTATTTACGTGCTGACCACCTGCCCCACTTGCCCTATAGGTATCTATCCTTAGGTCTGATGGGTCGATTTCTATAGATGTATCTTCGTCTAATTCAGGAAATATATCTACCGAAGAAAAAGAAGTGTGACGTCTTGATTGGCTGTCAAATGGCGAAATCCTTACAAGTCTGTGGACTCCCTTTTCTCCCTTAAGATAACCGTAGGCATAAGGACCCTTTATATGGAGGGTTACAGATTTTATCCCACCTGCTTCCTCGTTGTTTAAGTCCTTAACCTCAACCTTAAAGCCCCTGTTTTCGCAATATCTCTTATACATCCTAAAGAGCATATCGGCCCAATCTGTCGCTTCAAGACCGCCTGCACCAGCATTTATGGAGAGGTAGGCATTGTTTTTGTCATATTCTCCATTAAGTTGGGTTTTTAACTTCAAAGTTCCTAGGTCTTTTTTTATTTTTTTAAGGTTAGAATCAACCTCTTCTAGGGTGGCAAGTTCTTCTTCATCACTTAATTCCACTAGGTCGATTAAATCTTTGTTATCTTTTATGGCATCTTCTATATCTGTGTAGGCTTTTAAATCTTCTTTCTTATCAGAAAGGGTCGCCATCACATTTTGCGCCTTATCTGAATCATCCCAAAAATTTGGACTCATCGATTCCTTTTGGAGCTTATCTATTTCTTCTTTAAGCCTAGCCGGGTCAAAGACTGTCTCCGACTAGGGATAAAGTTTCTTCAAGATTTTTAATTTCTTCTTTTAGTTCAAATATTTCTCTCATATTACTTCTTTACAGTTGATTTCTTGGCTTCACGATCTAGTCTTCTACGTTCTGCCCTGTTTAAACCTTCATAATCTTCTTCGTCTGTAGAAGGACCTGTTATATCCTCATGGCTTGCTTCTTCTGGGATTAGAACTTGCTTTCTTTGGATATTTTGTCTGATTTCTACATTCATCATGTATTTTACAGTATCTTCAAGGATTGCCCTGGTCATTTCTTCGTACATGTCAAAACCTTCGTTAGTGTAGGCCCTAACTGGGTCTTCTTGGCCCATAGCCCTAACGCCGATTTCCTTACGCATTTGATCCATTGCATCTATGTGGTCCATCCATTTTTGGTCTATTACCCTAAGAAGGATTACCCTTTCGACTTCTCTCATGTTTTCAGGGCCGAAGCTTGCTTCCTTATCAGCATATTTAGCTAGGCTTGCCTGAGTAATGTAGTCAATTAGGTTATCTTGGGTGTAAGAATTGATATTTTCAAAATGAAGTTGGGTTACAGGCACACCTAGACCATTTAGGTAGTTAAGTAGGGCTGTCATTTCCCAATTTTCAGGCTTAACTTCAGGATTTGTGAAGGTATAAACAGCATCCTTGATTACCTGCTTAATCATATCTATGATTGTTTCCTTCATATCCTCGCCCATAAGAACTTCACGTCTTTCGTTGTAGATGATTGTTCTTTGTTTGTTCATAACGTCGTCGTATTGAAGGACTCTTTTTCTGGTGGCAAAGTTGTTTGCTTCTACCCTTGTTTGAGCCTTTTCAATTGACCTTGTAACCATCCTAGAAACTATAGGTTCATTTTCATCAAAATCTGCTTTTTGAACAAATTTAGCTACAGCTTCACCACCGTTTAGTCTAATCAAATCATCTTCTAGAGATATAAAGAATCTTGACTTACCTGGGTCTCCCTGACGGCCTGAACGACCTCTTAGCTGGTTATCGATACGTCTTGACTCGTGTCTTTCAGAGCCGATTATATATAGACCACCTGCCGCAATTACCTTAGCTTCTTCTTCTTTGATGCCTGGTCTAAATTGGTCTTTGTAGTGTCTAAATTTCTTTCTAACATCTAAGATTTCTTGGTTATCTGTTGCTGAGAATGAGTCAACTTCTTCGATTAATTCTTCGCTAGTTCCCTCTCTTCTTAGTTTTTGTTTAGCCATGAAATCTACGTTACCACCTAGGGTAATATCTGTACCACGGCCTGCCATGTTGGTTGCGATGGTAACAGCGCCTAACCTACCTGCTTGGGCAACAATTTCTGCTTCTCTCTCGTGGTTTTTAGCGTTTAGGACTGTATGGGTAATACCTGCTTTTTTAAGGGCAGCTGAAAGTCTTTCACTTGCCTCGATTGAAATTGTACCTACTAGGATTGGTTGGCCTGTAGCATGAACTTCGTTGATTTCTTTTATGATTGCATTAAACTTACCGCGTTCATTTATATAAACGTGGTCATTATCATCTATTCTTTGAACCGGTCTGTTGGTTGGAATTTCAACTACGTCAAGCTTATAGATTTCGTCAAACTCGTCTTCTTCTGTCTTTGCAGTACCAGTCATACCTGATAGTTTAGCATACATTCTAAAGTAGTTTTGGAAAGTAATTGTAGCAAGGGTCTTGCTTTCTGCCTTTACTTCCACACCTTCTTTAGCTTCTATAGCTTGGTGAAGACCATCTGAAAATCTCCTACCTTGCATGATACGACCTGTAAATTCGTCTACAATTTCAACTTCACCGTGGTTTACAACGTAGTCAATGTCTCTTGTCATTGTTGTATTTGCTTTTAGGGCGTTGTTGATATAGTGAGATAATTCTAGGTTTTCTGTATCAGATAGGTTTTCTATACCAAAGAATTCTTCAGCCTTTTTTGTACCCTTTTCAGTAAGGTTTGATGATTTTCTCTTTTCATCTACAAGGAAGTCAACGTCTTCTACCTTAAATTCCCTATCAAATGGGTCTATATCCGCATCTTCATTAGGGTCTAGAATCCTACCTTCAAGAGTTTGGATAAATTCATTTGCCTTTTGGTAGGTATCTGTAGATTCATCGCCTTGACCTGAAATAATAAGTGGTGTTCTAGCCTCATCTATTAAGATTGAGTCCACCTCGTCTACGATCGCGTAATTTAGGCCACGTTGAACCATGTCCTCCTTATAAATAACCATGTTATCTCTTAGGTAATCGAAACCAAATTGGTTGTTAGTACCATAAGTAATATCTGCGTTATAATTTTCTCTTCTTTCGCTATTTGTAAGTCCGTAAATAATACAACCTACAGATAGACCAAGCCAGGTATGAACCTTGCCCATCCACTCTTGGTCACGCTTAGCTAGGTAGTCGTTTACTGTTACTACGTGAACACCCTTGCCAGATAGAGCATTAAGATAAGATGGAAGTGTTGCTACAAGAGTCTTACCTTCACCTGTCTTCATTTCTGCGATTTGTCCATTATGTAGTACAATACCACCTAAAAGTTGCACTGGATAGTGCTTGATTCCTAAAACCCTGTAACTTGCTTCTCTAACTACAGCAAAGGCCTCCACTAAGAGGTCATCAAGGGTCTCACCGTTTTTTAATCTTTCTTTAAATTCAATTGTTTTATGTTGTAACTGTTCATCAGTTAACTTTTGCATATCTTCATCTAGTGCTAAAATCTTATCGACTAACTTTTGATTTTCTTCGATTTCTTTTTGACTAAATGACTTAAATATATTAAATAATGCCAAATTTTTCACCTTCCAATTCTTCACTTATCCTACCCTTATTATACAAAATTTCAATCAAATATAGTTAATAAAGCCAAGTTAGGCGAGTATTTTTCTAGACATAAACTAAATTTTAATTTCGTAAAATAACCGATAAATATTTTAATCCACTATACATTATAATAGCTTTTAATGATTTATTCAATCAAATTTATTAAGAAAAGTCAATTTTAACTTAAAAAAGAGGCTGTTGCAAAAGTACTAACATAAAAAAAAGTGATGAGCAGAACAGATTTATCTATTCTGAACATCACCTGAAAAATATATTACTTTTGATCTAATTTTTGATCTAACTTATGAATAGAATCTATATAGCGAATTGTACCGCTTGGAAGCCTTAAAAGAAGAGAATGAGTTGAGGCCATGTTGTTATTCATAAAGGAAACTCCCTTTAATAGAGTACCGTCAGTTATACCTGTCGCTGCAAATATAACATCATCACCCTTTACCAAGTCTTCGATTTTATAAACCTTATCAAAATCCACACCCATTTCCAAACATCTTTTAACTTGCTTATAATCTGATGGAGCAAAGGTACTTTGGAAATCTCCACCCAAACACTTAAGAGCTGCCGCTGCGATTACTCCTTCTGGAGCCCCACCTATACCCATGATTAGGTCAATCTTTCCATTTGATATGCAGGTTGCAATAGCTGTAAGGATATCTCCGTCTTCTACCATTGAAATCCTCGCCCCTGCGTCTCTTATTTCCTCGATTAATTTTTCATGCCTTTCCCTATGAAGAACAGAAACAGTCACATCTCCAACTTTTTTTCCAAGAGCCTTGGCAACATTCTCTATATTTTCCCTAACAGGTTTGTTTATATCAATAATTCCCTTGGCTTTTGGACCTGCAGCTATTTTGTTCATATAAACATCAGGAGCATTTAAAAGACAACCTTTTGGAGCTACAGCTATAACAGAAATCGAATTGCTAGTACCATTTGAAAGGGAAGTTGTACCGTCAATTGGATCTACAGCTATATCTACCTGGTCATTTGCCTTTGGATCGCCAATTTGCTCGCCAATATAAAGCATAGGTGCCTCATCAATTTCTCCCTCTCCTATTACAACCTTGCCATTTATCCCAAGGTAGGAAAACATTGCCCTCATTTGGTCAACAGCAATATTGTCAGATTCATTTTTCTTGCCCTGACCCAAAAATTTGGCAGAGCCAAGAGCAGCTGCTTCAGTTACACGACATAAATTGATACCTAGATCTCTATTCATCATATCTCCTTATTATTTTTGCAATCGTTTCTCTGATAAAATCATGTTACCGTCATTTTTCCCCATGACAAGACTTATTTTAATAATTCTAGGCAAGATGAAAAATATTTTCCCATAAAAAAGACCTGTAAATCAGGTCTTTCCTATAATCCCAATATTTTTTTGTACTTTTCAAAGTCTTCCGGTGCTTTTTTATCAAATACCATCTCCTTGCCATTTTTGTCTTTAAAGGCAAGGTGGGTGCAGTGGAGCAAGGGATAATCTAGCTTAAATTTGTGTTTATAGTTGCCATAGACAGGATCTCCCAAGAGTGGGTGGTTTAAATCTGTCATGTGGACCCTAATCTGGTGGGTCCTACCTGTTATAATATGAACCTTCACTAGACTAAAGCCATCAACCTCGCTTAGGACCTCGTATTCTGAAATGGCCTTTCTCCCACTTGGGCGAACAGCCATCTTCCTCCTATTATGAGGATCCCTACCCATGAAGTTTTCTATTCTACCTCTCTTTTGATCGAAATTTCCAAAAACTATAGCCAAGTATTCCTTATGAACCTGTCTGGTTTCAAAAAGAGTTTTTAAATAACGGTAGGATTCATTATTTTTCGCTATTACCATTAGGCCTGTTGTATCCTTATCAAGCCTGTGGACAATCCCCGGCCTATCTTCTCCACCAATGTGGGATAGGCCATCGTAGCCGTATTTAAAAAGAAGGGCATTTACCAAAGTACCTGTCACAATGGAACCCGCTGGGTGGACTATGAGGTTTTTTTGCTTATTAATTACAGCAAAATCATCATTTTCGTAGACAATTTCAAGGGGAATATCCTCTGGGACAAGCTCTGCCACTTCAAAAAGTGAATCATCTATAAAAATCTCATCGCCCATCTTAAGCTTGGTTGAAGGTTTTACTTTTTCATTATTTACTTTTATTAAAGAAGCTTTGATAAAATCTTTTATCTTTTCCCTTGGTATTTCGTCAAGTTCGTCAGATATGTATTTATCAACTCTTATTAGGTCATCTGCTATTAATATCATGTTTGTATTATATTAGATTTTTCATTTTCTGCATTTAATTGGAAAAAAACTTATCCATATTTTTAGAAATTTCTTCTGATTCTTTGATGGTTTTGAGGAGGGGCCTTCTTATATTTAAACTTGTCTTTGGGGATTCACTTAAGAGAATTTCCCCTGCCTTAACTGCTGCCATATTTTTGTAAAAGGCTAGGGCAAGGTTTTTATTTAGCTCAGAATTTATGTCCTTGTTTGTATAAATTAGCCTTACAAGGTTCACAGTAAAGTCTTCTTCACTTGTAATTTCTTCCTTAGAATTTTTTACTAATACTTTTTTAGCCTGGTCTAAAATTTCTTCTGCTTCATTCATTTTCCCTATAAGCTTTGGTCGCATTTGGTCAATATTATCTTGCTTAGCCTCTAGTAAAATCTTTCCTGCCTTTAAAAATACTTGGGTTTTATAGATAGCATAGGCGAGTTTTTTCTCGGGAGTATCTAGCTTTGCCATGATTTTCGCTTCCCTTTCTTCCCCTCTTTTTTTGTAAGAATTTTCATATCTTTCATAGGCTTTGGCAACTTTTTCTCCCAACTTATTTAAAAGCAGGATTTGCTTATAGGTATCCATATAATTTTCATTTTCAGTCATTACGCTGATTATAAAGGCCTGAGACTTTGTTTCTACAAGGGCTACGTCATTTTGAATTTGGTTAAGCTCTCCCGTTTTATTGAAGGTTTTATAGGCTGGATTGATGTTTTTTAAAAGTTTGACCCTCTTTGTAGATGAATTAGCTAGAGAATTTGCCATATCTTTGCCAAGGGTGCTTTGATTTCTATAAATTTCGTAAAGGGCACAAGCCAGGTCCTGGGCGTTGGCTGTATTGTCCTTGCCAGGTCCTAGCATCAACCTGTTTAGCCTGGTTCTAGATTTTTTTGTAAAAGTTTTGATATAAGAATTTACTACATCAAAGCCTCCTACAACCTCAATTAGCCTGTTTGTCGCATCATTATCTGACAATCTCAAACTTAAGTCCAAGTCCCTTTTAATATCTCCAGTGTAAGCCAGCTGGCCCTTGTCAATTTTATCCAAAATGCTAAGGCCTATTAAAAGCTTAATGGTTGATGCAGATGGGAGCTTATCCTTATCTGTATTTGCCATGTAAATATTGATATCGCTTGGTCCGTAGACTGTTTTGATATTTACCTGGTAAGATAATTTCCCGTCAACTGTTTCTTTTATAGCCTGGTAAAGGTCATTTTTTAATATTTCGTCATCTTCATTTGCCAAAGCCTTGCCGACTAAAGATAAGTTTATCAGAAATATTACTAATGCAAGTTTAAAAAATTTTTTCATTAATCCTCCACAATTTCATTTATCCCATTTTTATTTAGGTAGCCTGCTAGGGTCTGGTCCTTGTAATCATCGGTGGTAAAAATCACTTCAATATAGTCTCCCTTATCTCTAATGTGGAGGACTTTCGGATTTGAAAATTTTTTGCCAATGAGGGCGCAAATAGCCTTATCAAAAGGGACTCCAAGACTGTATTCATCTATTTCATCACTTAACTTTTCATTTATATCAAAGTCTTCAAAGCTAAACCTATAGGCAAAATTATCTGTAAATTCATCAAGGGTTTCACTTGCGTCGTAATAATTATTGACACAGGTTAAAAGCTTATCATAGTCAGCCTCATTTTTTTCCATAGTGTTGGCAAAAAGACCACCCATGTGTTTGAAAACAGCATCAGATTTTTCTGTAAGAGTAAAACCATCTTCACCTGAATAAATATAGCCTTTTTTAATAAGACTATTTACAATCTTTTTGCTATCGTCTATAAAATATCCATCTATATCATAAATTTCTTCATCAGCTAATGTGTAAATTGTTGTATAATACAAGCAAAATTCAAAT
>NZ_CAUPFR010000039.1:0-13368 GCF_963510575.1 uncultured Anaerococcus sp.
CCAGTATCTTTAGATTTCGTTTTCCTGGTATAATTATAACACGAATCTTCACCCTTTGCAAGACATATTATATATAAAGTTAAAGTTTTACACATCCATTAAGAAAATAAAAGAAATTTAATCCCAATCCAAGCCCAGCACACCTGCCCCGTCCCGACGGGCTTGTTCTTCGTAGGATACGAGACGGTGCCTGCTAGTCTAGAAAACTCCCAAAATTCTGGTCCAACCATGGATTGGCTCTGGTATGTACTTTATAAAAAAATCTTAATAAAAAAATTAAGCGGAATATTAAATCTCATCTTAAGACTATATCCCGCTTAAATCTTTAAATTAATCCGTCTTTTATTTAGGTCAATTTTTACAAATATTTTTCCTAAAAACCAAGATAAAATTTAGCAAATAAGGCAGCTGCAATTGCGCCTACATATGGGGCAATGCCCGGAATTGTTAAGCCGTATTGCCAATCATTATCTGTTTTGTTTTTGATTGGTAATAGGCTATAAGCAAGTCTTGGACCTAGGTCCCTTGCTGGATTCATAGCAAATCCTGTAGGACCACCTAGGGCCATACCAATCGCCCACACTAACAAACCGACACCTATTGGCACAATATTTGGTTGATTTTTAACAAGACCTAATATTGATGATAAGAAAATAAAGGTTGCAAAAAACTCTACAAAGAAGTTTCTAGGAAGATTCCTATATATAGGGTTTGTTGAGAATATATTTCTTACCTTTACTGGGTCAATGTCTACGGATGCATCAAATTGATCTTTGTATAGGACATAGCAAATCAATGCTCCTACACATCCTCCCAAACATTCAGCTATAACATAAGGAACAAAGTAGGTCCATGGGATAAGACCAAGAATAGCTTGGCAAAATGCCATGGCTGGGTTAATGCACACATCACCAAATATTACCAAAACTATAGTAATACCAAAACCCCATGTTGTAATGGCGAATAAATGGCCTGAGCCTTGGTATTTAGCCTTGTTAAGTACCTCATCGCAGTGAACACCAACACCAAATATAATCATAAGAGCAGTTCCTAAGAACTCAGCTATTAATTTTGAAATCATATTAGCTCCTTATCCATTAAGCTTCAACAACTACACCTAAACCATCAGGAATAACAACTACTTTAGCATCTTCGCCCATTATACCAAATGCTAATTTCAAAGCATCATCCATAGTTCTTGCTAATTGCATGTGCAAGTCAGTAACGAGTTTTTCGTCTACTTTATCAGATACCAAGATTACATGGTAGTGAGAAAGGATACGGGCAAAAATTTGAGAAGTCCATTGGTCTGGCACAGTTTCAAGCCTTGGAGTGTTGATAGCCATCTCTTCAAATTCTCTAGCTTCTTTTACATCAGCAATATTGTGGTAGAAACCTTCACCACCGTGACCATCACCACAAGCACAACAGCTTATGATAACTCCACCTTCTTTAACAGTTGCTTCAGCAGCTGTCATACCCTTTACAGCTTGGTAAATATTTTGATCAAGTGGAGCTCCACCATTTGTAGTGATAGCTATATCACAGTCAATCTTTTTAACGCTGGCAAGGTCTCTTACAAAGTCACAACCAACCTTGTGAGCTTCTTCCATATCACCTGCAAAGGAACCGATAATTTCGTGTTTGCCATTTAAAACAACATTTATGATAAAGGCAAGATTTGCTTTTCTTGCTGCATATACCATATCTTCGTGGATTAAATTATGGTTTAGATTTCCTGTCCTTGAATGTTTATCATCTATAAATTCACCACTGTGGTTAGCCATGATTGTTTTATAAGAAGCTACCCCTGGCAAAACTGATTTTCTTCCGCCAGAAAATCCTGCGAAGAAGTGAGCTTCAATAAAGCCTTCAGCAATCAACAAATCACATTCAGCAGCGATTTTGTTAATTATGCAAGCTCCGCCACTTGGAAGTGTGCCGATTTCTTTCATTGAACTGTCATCTGTGGATACGTGCATTACAATTTCTTCGTTATCTACGATTTCTTGACCGTATTTGTTTATTAATTCTTCCCTAGTTGATGGACGGTGGAATCCTGTTGCTACAAGAATACGAATGCGGGCATCTGGGTTAGCACTGCGTATTCTCCTTAGTAAAATAGGTGTAATAATTTTTGAAGGAACAGGACGAGTATGGTCTGAACTAATAATTACTATATCCTTCTTACCGACAACAAGTTCTTCAAGTTTCTTTTGGCCAATTGGATTATCTAGAGATTCTTCCACCAAGTCTTCTTGGGACTTACTAGCCACATAATGAGTTTGTTTTCCCTCTAGTTTGCCTACAAAATTTTTATCTTCTAATACGACCTCCATACTTGTATGATCGTAAGGTACATTAATTTTAAACATGTTAACATCTCCTATCATATTAATATTTATTCAACAGATAGATTATAATATCAAAATTCACCAATATCAACCTAATTTTTATAATTATTTGTGCGTATAAATGGATAAATGTCGGAAAGCCTATAAATTCCAAAAAGTAAAACGTTTTTTGAAAATAAGAGCTTTAAACCTCATTAAATTATATATATTTTTTATAACAGTTTGATAATATATACAAAATTTGGTCTTTGTATTAATATACACAAAATCAACAAAATTCAGATACAAAAGCTAATAAATAAGTATATGTAGAAAATCTAAAGAGAAAAATACAGAATAAAAAAACGGTCTAAATACGTAAAACAAGCGAAAAACTTAGTGTAGACCAAAAAATAACGGATATGTTTTTAGCAAAAAAATATTTTCCTAGATGAAATTAAGTATAATTATAAATTTCATTCAAAACTACCAGCTTATCTAATATTTGCATAGCGCCTATAAGGCGACAAATACATTCGATGAATCAAACTTATAGATGTCCCTCTGTTTAATTATCCATACACTTTTCAGAATTTAAGGGATTTTGGGATTTGGACCTAAATCCCCCACCTGCATAGCATTCCATCTTTCCTTTGGTCAAACCACTTAAGCACAAAAAAACCCAAGGCCCTAAGACCTTGAGTTTTTCATATAGGTGCAAATCTTATTTATCTTCTTTTTTTCTTGTCGCAAATAAGCCTGCTATAGCTGCTCCTACAATTCCAAATAGGCCACTAACTGCGCCAACGCCTGTCTTTACATTCTTAGCGCCTGCTTGGTTTTGTCTATCCCTAGCTGGAGCTTGGTCAGCTTCCTTGCCAGATTTTTGTGGAGCTTGGTTTGCATCTTTTCTGTCTCTGTGAGGATTTGTAGAGCCTTCCTTGCCATTTGAAGGAACGGCAACAGAACCATCTTCAGCCTTCTCAACTAGGTTCTTGTAAGAAACTTTAGCTTGGTAACCGTCCTTATAGGTTAGGACAAGATTACCATTTTTATCCATTTCTACCTTCTTAGCATCAGGATTTGCCTTCTTTATACTATCTAAGATAGCTTTTTTCTCAGCCTTGCTTAACTTATCTACATCCTTAACCTTGACCTTATCTTTAGGTAAAATTACCCTTTCATCCTCAGCCTTAAACAAGACATCCTTGGCTGGCATAGTGATTTTTCTGCCATCCTTAGTGATAATTACAACCCTACCCTGATCGTCAACAGAAACATCAATTAGACCTGGATTATTTTTCCTAATCCTATCTGCTATTGCTTTCTTTTCTGCATCTGTAAGCTTGCTTGGGTCTTTGACTCCAACCTTGTCAATAGGTTTGAAGCGAGAATCTTCATCACCCTTAGCTTGACCTGGTTTGTCTTCGTCAGCATCTCCGCTTCCGCCCTTATTATCAGAGCCTGTGCCAGCATCAATTGGTGGAATTGCTGGATTAGTATCATCATCAGCCTTGCCATTTAGAGCCTTTTGAGCTTTTTCTAAAGCATCCTTAGCCTTGTCAACATCTTCTTGGGAAGCATTTGGATTATTAAGAACTTCCTTAGCCTTAGCTAGGGCTCTGTCATAAGCATCTCTTAGGGCCTGGTCAGCCTTCTTATACTTATCAGCATTCTTTGTTGGACCTTGACTTTCAACAAGTTTTGTAAGCTCATCCTTATTAACAGAAGCCTTTGCCAACTCTTTAACAGTTTGTTCTGGTGTAAGTTTTCCAGTTTTTCCGTCTTTTGTTACTGTTACATTACCCTTTTCATCTACTGTAATGTCATCATCAGTTAAGTTTAGATCTGGGTTAGCTTTCTTTACTGCTTCCTTAATCTTTCCTTGTTCTTCTGTTGTAACATTTTCTGGATTTGCTACTTCAACAGCTTCTGGTGCTTTTACTCCAAGTTTTGTATTGTCTTGGGCAACAGTTTTGTCTGCTGTGATTGTTCCAATTTCCTTGCCATTTTTATCTTTGATTGTAACTGTTCCGTCGTCTGCTACATCAATTGTTGCGCCTTCTGGTAGAGTGCTGTTTCCAGAACTATCTTTGTTTGCATCTTCAACAGCTTTTTTGACTTTATCCTTGTCATCTTTTGTCAAGGCTTTGGAGTTGTCTACTGTTATTGGGTTTGCTGGTGCATTAATTTTTGTTTCTTCTTCAGCTTTTTTAACAGTTTGTTCTGGACTTAATTCGCCAGTCTTATCACCTTTTTTAACTGTTACATTACCCTTTTTGTCAACTGTGATTGTTGCGTCGGCTAAATCTGGGTTGGCTGCTATTACTGCGGCTTTGATTTTGCCTTGTTCTTCTTCTGTAACATCATCTGGATTTGCTACTTCAACAGGTGTTGGTGCCTTTACTCCAAGTTTATTAGCATTTTGGGCAACAGTTTTGTCTGCTGTGATTTTTCCAATTTCCTTGCCTGTTTTGTCTTTGATTGTAACTGTACCATCATCTGCTACATCAATTGTTGCGCCTTCTGGTAGAGTGCTGTTTCCAGAACTATCTTTGTTTGCATCTTCAACAGCTTTTTTGACTTTATCCTTGTCATCTTTTGTCAAGGCTTTGGAGTTGTCTACTGTTGTTATTGTTGGGTTTTTTATTTTTGTTTCTTGACCTTCTTTTGGAGCTACTTTTACAGTAACATTTACTGTCTCACTTGATCCATCACTATAGGTGACTACTACTGGGATTGTGATGTCTTTGCCTGCGTCATCATCACTTGGTGTGTATTCAATTTTGCCATTTTCATCAATTTTAGCACCTTTTGGAGCATCGTTTCCTAATTTGAAAGTTGTTCCTGCTGGTATAGCTACTGATGAATTGTTTTTGTCAGTAAAGTTTGGTCCTGTAATTGTTGTTGGACTTCCAGCTTGGGCATCTGCTTCTGTGTAGGCAGGAGTCATTTTATCTGCAAGTGAAGGTACTTTTGCTGTTTTTTCATCTGAATTCTTATCAGCAGAATCTTTAGCTACTACCTTTACTTCTGTATTTTCAGCTACTATTCCATCTTTAATTGTAATGTTTCCTGAATTATCAATTTTTATAGATGTATCAGTTCCATCAGGTAATTTCCAAGTTCCATCTTTTTTTGTGACTGTGATTGTTACAGGGTCTCCACCATTTTTTGGCTTATAAGTTACTTCAATTTTTGTAACTTTATCATCTTCTGGTGGTGTTATTTTAACATCTCCATTTTTTTCAGCGCTTACTTCCGGAGCTTTTGGCTTACTTGAGTCTTGACCATTTAAAGCATTTGCAGCATCTTCTAAGGCTTTCTTAGCCTTGTCTACATCATCTTGGCTAGCTTTTGAATCATTGAGGACATCCTTAGCTTTTTTCAAAGCTTCATCGTAAGCATCTTTTAGAGCTTTTTCAGCATTATTGTATTTATCAGAATCCTTTGTAGATGTTTCTTTATTTACTTCTTCTCTAAGCTTGTCTTTATTTGTTTCTTTACCGTCTAAAGCATTTGCAGCATTTTCAAGGTCTGCTTTTGCCTTATTTATTTCAGCTTGTGTAGCCTTTGGATTTTGAAGGACTTCCTTTGCTTTTTCTAAGGCTTCATCGTAGGCTTTTTTCTTTTCTTCTGTTGCGTTTGTATATTTTACATCGTCTTTTGTAACAGTTTCTTTGTCTGCTTCAGCCTTTAATTCTGCTTTATCTACTGCTTCTGCCTCGCCTTTTTCTGAAGTATTGTTGTTGATGTCTGTTGCTGTTGCGGTTACTTTTTGTCCTTCTTTTGCCATTCCTTTTGGAAGAGTTATCACACCACTTTTTGGGTCAATTGTTATTGAAGCATCTGTTCCTTCTGGGAGGGTCCAATTACCATTGGCATCTTTTGTAGCTGTAATTGTTACAAGATTTCCACCCTCTTTTGGTGTGTAGGTTACTTCAATTTTTGAAGTATCTTTCTCTTCTGGTGGGGTTATTTTTACTCCGCCATCAGGTTTTGCTTCTAACTGTGGACTTCCTGGAGCTTGTGTGTCATTAGATTTCACAGTAGCTGGGTCTGATGTTTTTTCTCCGTCTTTGGCTGTGACTTTTACATCTGTATTATTTTTGATTTTCACAGATGGAATTGTAACTTCGCCCTTGTCTGGGTCTATGGTTATATCCTTATCAGTGCCTTGAGGAAGGGTCCACTTGCCATTTTGTCCCTTTGTTGCGGTTAATTGCTTTGGATTTCCACTAGGGTCGGTATATGAAATTTCAAGTGTATCAGCATCATCATTTGCTGGCTTGGTTGTTAGGCTTCCGTCGTCTTTGGCATTTGCTATTGGTGCTTTGAGCTTTTCGTCAACTGTGTCTGCCTGGCCTAGTTGGCCTGTTTTTTGATTTTCGCCTGTACCTTGGGTTACTATTACAGCTCCGTCATCAGAAACTTCGATATTATAACCTTCGCCTTTCAAGATTGGATTTGCAGTCTTCAAAGCTTCGATAACCTTATCTTTTTCTTCTTTTGTAAGTTTGCTTGCATCTGCAACTGGAGTTTTTTCTGGCGCTACAAGTTTTATTGTCTTGTCAGCTGGTGTAACTTCTACAACCGTATCACTAGGTTGGAAAGTTCCTACCTTTCCTACTCCCATTGGCACGGTAACTGTACCATTTGCATCGACTTGGATTTCATCATCTGTAAATCCTAATTCTGGGTTGGCTGCCTTTATTGCATCTTTTACAGCTTGTTTTTCTGTTTCAGTAAGCTTTTCAGTGTTTCCTACCTTAACTTTGTCAGCTGGTGGGTTTAATTTTTTGCCATCTCTGGTGAATTGTTTTACTGTGTCAGCTAATTTTCCAGTCTTATTTCCGTCTTTAACTATTACATTGCCCTTAGCATCAACTTCAATTGTTGCTGTATCTGGCAACGAATTCTTTTCTTTAACAGCCTTGGCAACTGCATTTCTTTCTTCCTCTGTTAGGTTAGTTGGATCTTTGACCTCTACCTTGTCTGGAGCAGTTAAGTCAAGGATGGTGTCTTTTTGGACAACAGTTTGATCAGCAGAAATTGTTCCAACCTTACCATCTTGGTTTATTTTAACTGTACCGTCAGCCTCAACTGTGATGTCTTTGTCCTTAAAGTTCCTATCTTTATTTGCTTCCTTGATAGCATCTTTAACTGCTTGTTTTTCAGTATCAGATAAACCTTGTGCATTATCAACCTTAACAGGTTCTTTTGGTGGGTTGAAATTATTTTCTACTAGCTTTTGAGTGACTGTTTTATCTTTTCCGATTGTACCATCCTTGCCGTCTTTTGTTACAGAAACACTACCATCATCACTAACTATGATGTCTTCTTTACTTAAGTTACTATCTAGGTTTGCCTTTATTACAGCATCCTTAACCTTATCTTTTTCATCAGATGTAAGAGCATTAAGGTCTTTTACCTCTACTTTGTCTGGGGATTTTAAAGTTAGAGGGGTTTTTTCGACCTTTTCCCAAACTGCATAGACAGTTTTTGGATTTTCTACATTGTTTAATATATTAGGATCAGCTTCTGTTGCATTCTTATCTGTAGACCAACCCTTAAATTCATAACCTTCTCTGGTTGGATTGTCTTTAGGTTCAGTCGCTTTATTATCATCGCCAACCTTAACAACAGTTTGGTCCTTATCGCCTATCTTTCCTTGGTTGGCATCAAAGGTGACTGCTGTTTCTTCTGAATAGATAGCATAAACTACTAGGTGCTTGGTGATTGGTGTCTCTGCTGTAAAGATTTGGTCTTTGGTGAGCTTATTAAATTCAGAAGCAGTAACTGTTGTTCCGCTTAAAGCTTTCTTACCATCAGCTGTTACCCAACCTAGGAATTTTTTGTTTCCATCTGCCTTTGGAGCGTCTGGGAACTTATCGCCTGTATTTGCTGCTACATTGTCGCCCTCAAAACCATTTGCCTTGTAGCCTGTTTCTCCATAGAATTTTACGTTATCTGGGGCAATCCTTACAGATTTATTTGTATTATCTGCCCACTTTCCTTCTGTGGTATCAAAAAGGATTCTCGCCCTAACTCTTGATTCAAAGAGGTCTGATGGTAGAGATGATCCGTCTGAAGCATTTGAAACGAATTTCATATCCTTTAGAAGGGTCAATTTTTTATCTGTTTTATCATCAGATTGGTAAGCAAGCATCTTTGCTAGGTTTATCCTATATTGGTAGGCCTTGTATGTTTTATTATCTCCATCAAAATGTGGGTCAAATATATTAGCCTTGGCTAGGGTTAGTTTTTTCCTAACATCTGTTATTAACTCCCCTTTGTCATTGTATTTATTTTCGTCAGCTTGGACCTTGGCTATATACTTACCTACTCTGCCTTCTTCATAAAGAGTCCTTACCTTACCACCGTCATATTTGGTATAACCGACAATTTCTGTAGTATCATTATTAAATTTATCGTTATCGGCTGGTAGTTTTCTAGGGTCTACATAAACATTACCTTCTTCATAATCATTGGTGAAGATTTGTTGATATGGGGTGTAGAGGGACTTGTTGATTGATAAAATTGATTTTTTATCAGAATGGTCTGTCCAGGTGAGGTTCTTGACATTTTCATCAGATTTTTTTACTGGTATATATTTAAACCATGAAGTTTCGGTATCAATTTTATTTCCCTTAGCGTCATAGGATTCAACAAAAATATCTGCACCTGTTTTTAATTTTGTAGTATCAATATAGAAAGTACCACCAGAAGCTAAGATAGCTTTATTAGGTGTCCCTGTCATAACACCATCTTTGTCATTAAACATCCATGTTAAGCCCTTTTTAAATTCTAAGCTACTTTCAGTTCCATTTTTTAAGGTGTATTTTAACTTGTAAGAACCGGCTCCCTTTTTATATAAGTGCATATTGATATTTCTACCTTTTTCTAATGTTAAAGTTGCTGCACCTTCGTTTATTTTTGTACCATTGTGGATTTCAAGGAAGTTTACTGGCTTACCGTGAGATGATGTATAAGGCATGTAAATTTTTAGCTTATCACCAGTTTTGATAGTCGCACCCTCACGTAGGGTAATCTTATAAACACCCTTTGCATATTCTTCTATGGCATCATTGGCACCTTTCCCTGAATTATAGCCATTGTAGTATCCTTGTGGTTTTCTTAAAATAGCTTGGTCATCACCAACTTGGACCATGATTTGTCCACCACTTGGCTCCTCACCTGTATCGATTAGGTAAGAATCTCCTTCGTCAACTACATAGTCGTTTTCATATTTTTTTTCAAAGATTGTCCAACCGCCTTTATTAGGATTGGTCCAACCTGACATGGTTGTGTAATTTAATTTTCTAACTTTATCATCACTGAATGTTTTTTCAAATTGTCCCTTGTCTACTACATAGTCGATGGCTGTGATATAGAAACCTGAAAGCATAGTGTATTGGTCGTGTTGTGGAATTTTTACTACCTTCACACCTTCTTTTTTGAAGTCTTCTGTGCCTATAACAAGGTAAGCTAGTCCCTTTTTTTCATCAACATTTATCATTTCCTTTTTGATACCAAAATTTTTACTATATGGTGATAGGACCCTACCATCAGTCATTACATTGACATAGGCAATATTGCCCTTTTCATCAGCCTTCATATACTTAAGAAGGTTTGCATCAAAGACTTGGGTATAGGCAATTGGTTGACCGTCTATGGTTGGAGAAGACGCATTACCTGCTCTTTGACCCATATACTGAGTTCTGATAATACCAAGATTTGACTTGTCATTATATTGGTCTGGGTTTGAAATAAATTCAGACATAAAAAATTCTTGGTTGGTTGCATTGTTAGATTCATTTTGAAGTCCACCCTTTATAAATAGAGTACCTAGCTTATCTACTAGGTCAACCGATGTTGTCTTTGTATAGGTAGAATAGTCCATAGATGTGCCCTTTGGAGCATAGGCATAGACTCTTTTATAATTACCATCAGTTAGTCTCATTTGAACTATATAATTTTCATTACCAAGTTTTGATAGATCCACCCCTTCTCTCAAAACTAGGTTGATAGGGAGGTTTTTCCTGTTATTTGTCCTGTCTCCGGCAGCCTTTCCTAGGTCAAAGCCCTTGCCAACAACATTTTTAACATCTTCAAATTTATATTGGGTCTTGCCGTCCTTGCCCAAAACATAGGAGTGATCATAGTCTATGAATTTATCAAGGTCTCCAAAGTTAATTAGACCCCTATACCAAACAGCAGATGCCGCCTGAGTTTTTTCCTTATAGACAAGTCTTAGGACTGTCCTGCCATTGGCATCGACAAAGGCACCATCATAGTCGATATCATTCATTTCTACAGGGTCAGATCCACCTACCCTTACAAGGTTTTGGTCATCTTCGACCTTCCAACGGGACTTATCTTTAATCTTGTTTTCCCAGTTAGGCTTTTTGTAATAAGTCGCAGATGTGGTGGCATCAACATCGTTTTTTGTCCCAGTTTGGTCAGACCTATCTTCGCCTTGGTTTTTTTTGTTTTGATTGATTGCATCTTCTATGAACTTGTTTAGGTCAAAAGGTTTTTCTTCTCTTTTAGCCTCTTCCATACTATACTTAGCAGATCTTTCGAGATTTTCTATCCTCTCTTCAGAAAAGCCTTCTTGTCTTAATTTTTCTTTTTGTCCATTAGAAAAATGAACTTCTTCACTGGCTTCTTCATCTAGGATAGAAAGGTCATCTTCGCCCTTCTTAGCTGAGTCAGACGCAGTTTTTGAGTCAGCATCTGCCAACTTATTTGCTTGACTTTGAGTGTCAGTTGATTTTTTATCCCTAGCTAGCTTATCATTATTTGATGAAGCATCTTTGGCAGACTCGTTAAAATTATCTACCTCTACTGTCCTTGCCTCTAAGTCTTGGGCAAAGGAATTTTGACTAGTAAAGATAAATGAAATTGAAAGAGCTGCTACTAAAATACTAGATTTCTTGTTTTTCATCTTACTCTCCTTAGTTATTGTCTTTGTAGCTGATAAGAATTATCAAACCTACAAATTTTAAACATATTTCTTACCTTATATTATATATTTTTTCTATAGTCAATCAAGGTGGTTTTTATAACTAGCTTTTAAAAAAATCGCAAAGAACCCTGACCTTGCAAGGGTTTCTGGGTGTTGTGATAGCACTTTAAGACGGTAAATTATCAGCCTTCTTGCAGATAATTTATAAATTTTAAATTTGTCTAAAATCGCTTTAAGAAAAGATTTTTTAAAATAAAATCCAAATCCTTGCTTATCCCTATTTTACAAAGGCTTTAGCTTATTAAACTTTTTCTCCAATTTGTATTATTATAGACCTAGTCTCGAGATAAATTTATGAAATGAGGACAGAATTATGATTGAAATGAAAAATGCTGAAAGAATCATGGCAGACTATATGCCTTTAATCTATGCGACTGTAAGAAGGTTTAAGACCTTTGACATACAAGAATCTATTGATGAGGCAAAGATGGTTTTGATCGAAGCCATCCTTGCCTATGACGAAAACCAGGGGACTTTTGGTAATTATCTCAAACACAGATTAAATTACCACTTTTGGGACAAGGCGAAAAAACCCTTCACCACTTCCCTCGACCAAGAAACCGACAAGGGCCAAAGTCTATTGGATAGCCTAATAAGCGATGATGACTTGGAGAAAAATTTTTTCACCAAAGAAAAATACGCCTACCTTTACGAAAAAATTAAAAAACTGGATCAGAAAGACCAGATGATTATAAAACTAAAATACTGGGAAAATCTCCCAGATAAAAAAATAGGAGACCTCCTAGGTCTATCGGCAAAAACCGTGAGAAATAGACATTCTCTGACCCTTAAGAAATTAAAAAAAATGATATAAGCAAGCTAGGAAAAATCCTCTCTCCACCTTTATATAATTTTACAGTCTAGATGCCAAACCCATATAAAATCGCCTACCTTTTAGAAAAAAATTTTCCTAAGATTAGTTTCTGGCGAAACCATTTCGCCATTTTATGGTATAGTAATAACAAGAACTTATTTTTAAATTTAAAAGGGCTTGCCCTTTTTAAGGTATTTTAATGTAGAAAGAGGATTTTATGGCTGATTATGATAGTAGATTGTTTTTAGCACCTATGACGGGTGAAGTTTTAGACCTTGCTGAGTGCATCGACCCTATCTTTGCCCAATCTATCGTTGGTGCAGGGGTCTTGCTTGTGCCTTGTGATTCTAAGGTTTATGCACCTTGCGCTGGCAAGGTTAGTATAGTGGCTAATGGTGGGCATGGGCTTGCTATTAAAAACCCTGCAGGTTTCCAGGTTTTAATCCATATTGGCATTGATACTGTGGAAATGGACGGCGATGGTTTTAAGATTTTTAAAAAAGTGGGAGATGATGTCCTCCCAGGTGATCTTTTGCTTGAGTTTGACCTTGATAAGATTAAGGCAGCTGGAAAAAATATCCAATCTCCTGTTGTGATTACTAATCCATCTATAAAGAAGGTTGAAAAACTCACAACTGGCCTTGTTGAATTTGGCAATCCTATTTTTAGGGTCAATGATTAATTTTTCTAGAAATGAGTTTAGGATTTATGAAGAAATTGATTGTAGTTGATATTGATGGAACCTTGGTCAATGATGAAAAGAAAATCACCCCAAAAACCCGTGACGCTCTAATTTCTGCTATTAAGGCAGGCCATGAAGTGATGATTGCCTCAGGTAGGCCTAGCCATGGTATCAGAGCTGAGGCTGAGATTTTGGGTTTTGACAAGTTTGGCGGACTCTTATCTGCCTATAACGGTGGCGAAATTTATGATTTCAAGAATAAAAAAGTCTTGGCCTCCCACCCTATAGCCTATGAGCTCGCCAATGAAATATGTGATTTTGCTAAAAATCTTGATTTGGTCCTAATGATTCCAAAGGATAATTATATCCTAGCCAAAAATCCCGATAATTATTATGTCCAACGTGAGGCTAGGGTATGTGGGATGGATATTAAGGTTGTTGATGATTTTGGGCTCAGCCTTGATTTTTCTCCAAATAAGCTCCTTTTTGCCCAGGATCCAGAAAGAAT
>NZ_CAUPFR010000040.1:0-12884 GCF_963510575.1 uncultured Anaerococcus sp.
GCATAGCTCGCAATAAGGACTGGCCACTAATAACATTTTGGATTTCAATTTACACCTATTGCCTGGCTGGATTAGTGAAACTAGGAATTTTTCAAACCTTGCCTTTGTATGGTCTATTTTCCATATCTTTGTTCGTCTTAACTATAAGCCTTAGCTTAATAGACGTAGATGAGAAATAATATAAGGTAATTATTTTTTTACTTAATAGGTAATTATTACATGTAAAGAAGCTTTTTAAGATTTATTAGATCTTAAAAGGCTCTTTTTTGCTTTTGTTTAGGTTTATAATTTCTTGGTAGTACTAAAATCTGTCGTAAGAAAATCTAAATGATAATTATTATCAAAAAATAATTGACAAAAATCTAATCTCAGGCTATACTATAAACAGTTAGGTACACCTAATAATTATTGAGGAGGAATTATGAAATTTAAAAAAATATTAATGGCACTAGCAATGCTTATTATTGCTAGTTCTTGTTCAAAAAATGTAAATAAAACTGATTCGGATGCTACAAAACAAGGTGATGGTAAAAAGATAGTTACTGTTACTACTTCATTTTTATATGACATGGTAGGTAATTTGGTTGGAGATAAGGTTGATAGGGAACTTATTATTCCTGCTGGCGAAGACCCACACCTTTATACAGCTAAGCCACAAGATTTGGAGAAGATTAAGAAGGCTGATTTGCTTTTATACCATGGTCTCCATTTCGAAGGCAAGATGGTTGATGTTCTCGAAAAGAAGGGCTCTGCAGTTTCTAGAACTTTCAAAAAAGAAGATATAGGCGAAATGGAAGAGGGTGGAAAAGTTGTTGTTGACCCACACTTTTGGTTGTCTATTAATCTCTACAAGGAAGCTACAAAAAATGCTGCAGAAGATTTAGAGAAACTTCTTCCAGAAGATAAAGAGAGTATCCAAAAAAATCTAGAAGCTTATCTAGCAAAATTAGATGAATTAGATAAGGAAAATAAGGAAAAAATCAGTTCTATTCCAGAAGCAAGTAGGTATTTGATTACCCCACACGATGCTTTTAACTATTTCTCAAGAGCTTATAAGATTCCAGTTAAGGCTCCACAAGGAGTTTCTACTGACAGTGAGGTAGCAAATAAGGATATAGAAGATACTGTAAACTTTATTGTAAAGAACAAGGTTAAGGCAATTTTTGCAGAATCAACAACTGACCCAATGAGGATGGAAAAATTAAGGGAAGCTGTAAAGGCAAAGGGTTTTGATGTAAAAGTTGTTTCTGGCGAGGGAAAGGAACTTTTCTCAGATTCCCTAGCACCAGAAGGCCAACCAGGCGACACATATATAGATATGTATAAGCACAATGTTGATTTAATAGTAGAAAACTTGAAATAGGTGAAATTTTGAAAGATGTAATCATAAAAGTAGAGGACATGACAATTGCATACGCAGATAAACCTGTTCTTTGGGATAATGATATTGATATAATTAATAATTCGATAACAGCTATAATTGGTCCTAATGGGGCAGGTAAATCTACCTTGATTAAGGGAATCTTAAACCTACAAAAGAAATTATCTGGATCTGTATTAATCATGGGCAAGCCTTTTGATGAGGTTAAGAAAAAAATTGCTTATATTCCTCAGACAGCTTCTGTTAATTGGGATTTCCCTACTACAGTCCTAGACGTTGTCTTAATGGGTAGATATGTCCACCTTGGTTGGCTTAAAAGGCCAACTAAGGATGACTATGTCCTTGCAAGGAAGGCTCTAGAAAAAATTGGTATGCAAGATTTTGAAGATAGGCAAATTTCAGAACTTTCTGGTGGTCAAAGGCAAAGAGTTTTTATAGCTAGGGCCATTTGCCAAGATGCGGACATATATTTTATGGATGAGCCTTTGGCTGGTGTTGACAAGGTCACAGAAAAAGTAATTTTTGATTTTATGAAAGATTCACAAATGAAGGGAAAAACTTCCATAGTTGTTCACCATGACCTTAACACCATAGAAAAATATTTCGATCATATTATTATTTTAAATAAAAAAGTAATTGCTCAAGGACCTGTTTCTGAGGCTTTCACAAAAGAAAATGTAGATAAGGCCTTTGTGAGGTAAGCTTATGGATATTTTTAGAAACTATTCTTTTATAATAGTTGCCCTTGGCACAGTAATTTTAGCTATGGCAACTGGCATAATTGGGTCTATAAGTGTTTTAAAGGGCAAGTCACTAATCGGCGACGCCATCGGACACTCTACTTATCCGGGAATTGTCCTCGCCTTTATGTTGTCAATGGAAAAATCTCCTCTCATACTTCTACTAGGAGCAGCTATAGCTGGGGCTATATCTTTTTTCTTAATTGACATAATTGCTAATAATTCAAAGATAGACCTTGATGCTACTTTAGCAATCGTATTATCAAGTTTTTTTGGATTTGGCATGGTTTTAAAATCTTTTATCCAAGGCAACCCTACTTACGCTGGAGTTTCTCAGTCGGGACTTAAAAATTATATTTTTGGTCAGGCCTCATATATTATGAGAAATGATGTTAAGATAATATTTGTCGTTTCAATATTTTCGCTTTTGCTCCTTTTAGCTTTCTATAAGGAAATAAAAGTATATGTATTTGATGAAGTTTACGCTAAAACAATTGGTATAAACCCTGTTTTGATGAATACTGTAATTTTGCTTGCTACCATGCTTTTAATTACAACTGGTCTAAAACTTGTTGGAGCGATTTTAATTTCATCTATGCTCATAGTGCCTGCAATTACAGCCCTTCAATGGACTGATAAATTCCATGTGATGTTAATAATAGCTGGTCTTTGTGGTGGTATATCTGCCTTTGTTGGAACATATATTTCCACAGTCTATGATGGAATGAGTACAGGATCTACAATTATTCTTATCATGAGCTTTATCTCTTTAATATCTATGCTAGTTGGACCAAGAGGAATGCGTAAAATGATTGTGAGGAAAAATTATGATGGACTTTCTTAGTTATTGTTTTATAGGCAATTATCAAACCTTGTTGGTTCTCTTGGTTACAGCAATAGCTTGTAGTTTAATTGGGGTTTTTCTCGTATTAAGAAGACTTTCCATGCTTGCCGACGCTATTAGCCATTCAATTTTGTTAGGTATTGTAATTGCTTATTTTATCGTAAAGGAAATTACTTCTGTTTATTTGGTTTTTGGTGCTGCGATTTTTGGTGTAATAACAGTATTTTCCATAGAATCTCTTTCTAAAACCAAGCTGGTTAAAAATGACGATGCGGTTGGGATTGTCTTTCCGATGTTCTTTGCCTTGGCAGTAATTCTTATTACAAAATATGCGAGAAATGTCCACTTGGACGTGGATGTTGTCCTAATGGGTGAGGTAATCATGGCTCCCCTAAATACTATGAATTTTTTTGGTGTAGAAATTCCTAAATCACTTTTGCAGATGTCAGTAATGGGATTATTAAATTTATCTTTTATAGTGATTTTCTTTAAAGAATTAAAACTTACTACATTCGACACAGAGTTTGCAAAAATAGCAGGATTTTCTGAAGTGCTTTTATTTTATGGATTAATGACTCTTACATCATTTACAACTGTTGTTGCCTTCGAGGCAGTCGGAGCTATTTTGGTAATATCCTTCCTAATCGCTCCTGCGGCGAGTGCTTATTTAATAAGCAAAAATCTTAGAACAATGATTATCATATCGGTCCTATATGCCATAATAAATTCAATCTTAGGATTTGTTCTTGCCATGTATTACAATCTTTCAATGTCAGGCATGTCTGCAACCATGGCAGGTATAAGCTTTTTAATCACATTTTTATTTAATAAGAATGGATTTTTGATGAAAATAATTACACGCAAGAAAAAGCATATAGAATTCAAAAAAGATGTCTTTTTAATCCATGTAGGCAACCACCAATCAGAAAAAGATTCTAAAGAAGAATTAGGTCTTGCAACAATTTACAGGCACCTATCATGGAAAAAAGAAGATATAGAAAAATATAGTCAGATTTTAATAGCAGAAAATAAGATATTGGTAGATGAAGGTATTTATAAACTAACTGAAAAGGGTAGAATCCTATATATAAGTTTGCTAAAAGATTACGGACTATGAGGTAAAGATGAACTCTATTAGACAAGATTACATTCAGGCAATATACAGGCTTTCAAAAGATAAGGGCTATACAAACAATAAAAATATATCAGATTATTTTTCGATTAGCAGGCCGTCTGTAAGCGAAATGATTAAAAAGCTAATAGAAGATGGGCTAGTTATTCAGGAAAAAACTAAAATATATTTATCCGATTTAGGGGATAAGGAGGCCAAAGCAATCTTGTCCAAACACAGGATTTGGGAATGCTTCCTAGTAGATGTCTTAGGTCTTAATGGAGGAATAGTCCACGACCAATCGGACTTATTAGAACACGTCACAAGTGAAGAAATGTTTACTGCCTTGAATAAATTTTTAGATTACCCCAAAAAATCACCAAAGGGCAAGAGAATCTATACAAACGAAAATAAGTGAAATTTAAAAGCCAAGTTCAAATGGAAAGTGAAATTATAAACACTTAAGATTTGAGATTTGGCTTTTTTAATATTTTTTATTTGCTTTCATCACCCAAATTTCTTAATTTATCAACTTGTTCTTCTTGTCCCAGGACTATTAAAACGTCACCTATTTTAAAAGTGTAGGACCCGTGCGGGTTAAAAATCATTTTTCCATCTTCAAATTTTTTGATAGCTAAGACTATTAGGCCAGTTTTGTTTGGGATTTGGGCTTCTATTAGGTTTTTGTTCTCTAGGTAAGATCCTCTTTTAACAATTACTTCCTCAAGGTCAAGTTCAACATCTCCTACTTTAGTGACTACGTCTAAAAATGACATTATGTTTGGCCTTATCATTAGAGATGCCATTCTTTTTCCGCTTATTTCTGTAGCTGAAAGTGTCTTGTTAGCTCCTACTTTCATTAGTTTATCGCTGCCTGACTTTGTTATGGAGTTTGAAATAATGTATAGATCCTTATTCATATTCCTTGCAGTTAGGACAGTAACAATGTTATCAACTTCAGTATCTAGGGTAGAAATAAGGCCCTTGGCTTTCATGATACCTGCGTGGTCGAGGACGATTTCTTCTGTGGATTGACCCTCAACTACCAAAATATCATGGTGGCTGTAATCATCTAGGTCTTCACGTTTATTTGTAATTACTACAAAGTCTAATTTTTCTTTTATAAATTTATTTATAATGACTTCTGCAAGCTCGCCTGATCCACATATTATATAGTGATTAGTAAGAGCTGAAATTTTTTTATCCATCTTGCTTCCCTTCCACAAATCTCCAAGTTTTCCCTCAACAAACATGGCTACAACAGTTGTAAAAGTATAACCAACTATGCCTACGCCTAAAAAAATCATTAAAACAGAAAAAAGTTCAGATGCATCGCTAGTTGTGCCCACTTCTCTAAAACCGACTGTAGAAATAGTTATGACAGTCATGTAGAGGGCATCAACAAAGTCTACTTTTAGTAAAAGCATATAGCCAAGAACACCAACAACTAGCAAAAGTACAAAGGCGCCGATAATTAATTTAAGTTTTCTTTTCTCTTCCACACCCAGCTCCTCCCTGACTTGATTATAATATATTTGCCAATAAAAAGCTAGACCATATTTTATTGGGTATAATTAATATATATTCAGGAGGTTAAGTCATGGAAAAATTAAGAAAAATATTACCCTATTTACTGGTTTTAATCGGAATATTTTATGTATTACCAATGTTAATTATAGATACCGGCTCTGGCATGTTTATTTTACTAGGATTAATACCATTAGCTTGTTTATTAACATCCATGGCCTACGGCTTTAAAAATTCTTTTACTATGATTTTTCCAATTTTAGTAATGCTTATATTTATCCCATCCATATTTATTTTTTATAATGAAAGTGCGATTGTTTATGTTTTTGCCTATGGAATCATATCCCTTGTTGGATCTTTTGTTGGAGCTAGTATTAGTGGGAAGATTTAGAAGTGGTTTATAAAAAGGAGTATATTTTGAAAGTTAAAAAGAGAACTTTATTATTGATAGCGGGCATAGTGTGGCTAATTGCAGGTTTTAATGTGGCAAGGCTTGGAATTTTATCTTTTGGCTTAGTAGAAAAGATTTGGTATTTGTATGCCCTTAGCATTTTGATCTTCATAATTTTTGGAACTATGTTTTATAAGATGAGCGAAAAACATACAAAAAGAATCATAGCCTATGAAGAAAAAAGACCATTTTGGAATTTTTTTGATCTTAAATCTTATTTGATTATGGCTTTTATGATGACTATGGGAATTGGCCTACGTGCAAGCGGGAAAATACCTGATTTCTTTATTGCCTTTTTCTACACAGGACTTGGCCTTGCATTATCACTTGCTGGGATAATTTTTATTAGAAATTATATATCCTATAGAAAATGAAATTAATTTTTGCTATGAAAATTTATAATTATGACGTTTATGGCCTAGATGATAGGGAAGAATATCACTTTATTTTGTTTGATTACCTTGATGGCAAGTACAAATATCTCACCCTAAGGGCTAGTGAAACGGGAAATAGATGAAGACAAAGAAAGGACCTTTGAATTTAGATAAATGAGTGTAGAAGAAACTAGAGAATTTTATAGGGATTTTGATGACTTATGTGATTGTGCTTATTGCAGAAATTACATAAGAGAAATTAAGAAATCTTATCCAGATTTGGCAGAATACTTAGATAAGCTAGGAGTCGACATAGAAAAGCCTTTCGAAATCAGTCCAGGAGAGCCAAGTGGGGGCTATATTGAATATTTGGGAGCCCAGTATATTATTATTGGAAATAAGGACTATTTTAGAAAAGGAAAGCTAAAAAATATCACAATCGATCTTACAGAATTTTTCCCAGATCCTGGTATAGATGATGATTACTATGTGATAGAAATTCACCCTCTTAAATTAAAATGGACAATAGAAGGGGAAATATGAAAGAAATATTTAAAGAATTTTCAGAAGTAAAAGGCGATTATATAGATGAAATCCCAGGCCAGAATCGTTTTGCCTATGGCACATCAGACGCCAACGATTGTTTTGAGGTTGAAGACATCATTAAACATGATGGGTCTTATAAGGGATCTGTGATAAGATTTTATGACTACCAAACAGGAAAAGTTTACTTGCCATTTGAACAAAAAAAGAACATAAGTTATGGTAGGTTGATTTTTATTGATAATAGATTTTACATCTTGCAAGTTGACTTTAACGAAGGCATTGCAAATATTTATAAGTATTATCCAGGAGAAATTTTAGAAAAAATTTTTGACTACAAGATTAAAGACCTTTCAACCTATAATCTTGAACTTGTTGGATTAGACCTCCACTTAATAAGCCAAGACTCTGAAACGCTTGAAATTTATTATCCTTACAGAAAAACAGTAAAACTTGCTGGAAGCGAGTCGGTTCTTTTTATAGATGATGGAAAGATCTATATCAATCGTTGGATAGAAGAAGGTTGGGATGATGAGAATGACATGGCAGGCGAAGACTACAAATATTATGATAAGCTAATTATAAAAGACTTGGATTCAAATATTATAGAAGAGAAGCTTGGCAGTCTCCACCAAAGCCCAGATGGAACTTGGTGGCTTGCTTAGAAAAATATGACAAATCTAGATATATTCTTAATCGATTTTGAAATTTATAAGAAAAATCCAAACTGGTGGCTAGAAATTATAGAAATTTTCTTAAAACCTGGTATAAAATTTAAATTAAGCTTAGAAAAAGAACAGAAGAATATTTTACAGAAACTAACCGTTAATGGAAATGACCTTAAAATTAGTTATGATAAAAATCTAATTTATCTTGAAGGTATATTAAATAGGGAAATGATAAAAGATTTTAAGGCAAGCTACAAAGTTGTAAATTGTGGTGATATAGATTATTATAGTCGATTTTTTACTCTAGAAATTGGTAAAAATTATTTCAGTGCCCATTATGGGAGAGAAGTTTATCTGACAAGCCTTACTGAAGTCGAACTAGGTGATGTTTTAAAAGTTCTTAATCCTTTAAGGGAATCTTTTAAAATAGATATTAGTTAAGGAGAAGAAATGATTTTATATTTTTCTGCTACAGGTAATAGCGAATTTTTGGCTAAATCTCTTGGTGATGAGCTTGGGGATGAAGTTGTGGACTTATTTTCTTACATAAAAGAAGGCAGGACTGGTGTTTTTGAATCCACTAGTCCATTTGTCCTTGTTTGTCCAACTTATTCTTGGAGGGTCCCTTTATTCTTATCTAATTACTTGCTAACCTGTGATTTTATGGGAAGCAGGGACTTTTATGTGGTGATGGATTATGGGGATTCTTTTGGCAATGCCTATGAGTATATTAAGGACGATTTAGATAATCTAGGTCTTAATTTCAAGGGGCTTTATGGACTTAAGATGCCAGAAAATTATGTTATGCTTTTTGATCTTGATAGTCCAGAGGTAAACAAGAAGATAATTGAAGCAAGCAAAGAAGACTTAGGAAAAGTTGCATCATACATAAAAGATAGGGAAGATTTTCCTAAAAAGAAAGTTGGATTTGTAGGAAAATTCCAATCAGGAGTCATTAATCCTATATTTTTCAAATTTATAGCCAAGGATAAGAAATTTTATGCGACCAATAAATGTATATCTTGTGGACTTTGTGAGAAAGTTTGTGTATTAAATAATATTACTTATAAGGAGGGCAGGCCAGTTTGGAATGGGAAGTGTACACATTGTGCAGCTTGCATTTCCAAATGTCCTGTTTCTGCTATTGAATATGGCAAGAAAACCCAAGGCAAAGATCCTTATCTTTTGTCAAAAATATTAGAAAATTGAATAGTCTTTTTATTTATTATTAATTTGTCAAAAAAATACCAAAATTTCTAAGTGTATGATTGATTTGTAATTAGTGGGTAAAAATATTGCATAGAGGTGAATTAACAAACTTATTAACATATTTTGTCTACTAACATAACGAAATAAACTAATCAAGGAGGATATATGAAATTATTTGATTTTACAGATAAAGAACAAGATGCTATTAAAAAAGGACTTTCAACTGCAGAAATTACTGATAAGGAAGCTTGCCAAAAGATCTTAGACCTAGTGCCAGAAGAATGGATTAAAAAAATTCCATTTTTTGTTAGAAGCCATTCTACTACAAAGACAATTGAAAGAATTGCAAATGATTATCCAGAACTCTTTGAAGTAGCTAAAAGGCCAGGAGATCTTCCTGAAAAAGAGCGTGAAGAGTTAAGAAAAATCATCACAGATATTTTTAAAGAGAAAATGGAAAAACATAATATAAAATGATAAGCGAGCAGACTGAGGATTTTTCTTAGTTTGCTTTTATAATGAAATAATTTTAAAAGAAAGTTTTTTATAAGAAGAATAGGGTAGAAATATAGGAGAATGGAAAGAAAGGATTTTTATGAGAAAAGAAATTAAAAGAGAATGGGATTTTGAACTTTATTTTAAACCGGATTGTCCATTTTGCCTTAAAGTTTTGAATTTTTTTAAGGAAAATGACATTATAAAATTTCCATCCTATAGTACTGAAGATGTGACATCTGGCTATGAAAACCAGGATAGGTTAATCGCGGTAGGTGGCAAGGTCCAAGTGCCTTGCATGGTTATAGATGGCAAGGCCATCTATGAATCAGATGATATCATTGCCTATGCAAAAGAAAATTTTTTAGAAAAAGCTAAGGAAAATAAGGCTAAGAGAAAAGAAGTTTTAAAAACTGAATAAAAAATGATGAGCTGGTGAGGATTCTTCCTGGCTCATCATTTTTTTAATTTTTTTTTAGTTTTGGGACTCTTCAATTTTTAATTTTTTGCCAGCGATTTTTTTGTTGTTCATAGTCCTTATACATTCGTAAACCACACTTTTTTCTACATCCACAAAACTATAAGATTTTTGAATTCTGATTTGGCCTATCTTTTTGTTTGGTACATGGGCAAGCCTGTTTAGGGCCTTTATTATCTTATCCTTGGTGAAATTATCCATCTTGCCCCTGTTTAAAAAGAGAGTTGCCATGTTTTCGTCTTTATACTTGGTCGATTTTTTCTTATTAGCTGTCGATTTTTCCTTTGGAGTGTCAACACCAACTATTTTTTTGTGGTTGTCTAGATTGTCTTTGTTTAGTTTATCTGACAAGAGGACTTGGGAAATAACAAAGGGATCGTAACCTTTTTCCATTAATCTAATGAGGATTGATTTTTCTCTCTCAAGACCAGTATAAATTTCAAGCTTTTCAATAATATCTTCAACCACAGCTATTTCTTGGTTCCTATCCATCTGGACTAGACTAGGGATTTGTGCTTGTTTTATTGTAGCCTTGGTGTATTTCTCGATAGCCTTAAGCCTTTCATTATCCCTTCCAGAAATAAGAGAATAGGAGAGCCCACTTCTGCCGGCACGGGCAGTCCTACCTATCCTGTGAACATAATATTCATCAAGCTGAGGGAGGTCGTAGTTTATCACCATATCAACATCGTCTACGTCTAAGCCACGTGCGGCAACATCTGTAGCTACCAAAATATCTATGGTATTATTCCTAAATTTTTTCATAACCATATCTCTTTGAGATTGTTTTAGATCACCGTGAAGGCCATCTACCAGGTAAGATTTTTTGCTAAGAGATTCTACGAGTCTGTCAACTTTTCTTTTGGTATTGCAGAAAATAATGGCAAGTCTTGGCTTGTTGATTTCTAAAAGTCTGGTTAGGGTTTCTTCTTTATCAGCTTCCTTTAATTTTATAAAGTGTTGGTCAATTTTATTTACAGTTAATTCTTGTGCCTTTATTTTAATTGTAATAGGATTATGCTGATAAATTTTAGAAAATTCAGTAATTTCCTTACCCATAGTTGCTGAAAAAAAGCAGGTTTGCCTGTCTTCATTAGTGGCATCGAGGATAAATTTCATATCATCCCTAAAGCCCATATCAAACATCTCATCTGCTTCGTCAAGGACTACGATTTTGAGATTATCAAGTTTGAGGACTTTTCTTCTCATAAGGTCCATAAGCCTGCCTGGTGTGCCGACAACAATTTCAATACCCTTTTTAAGCGTTTTGATTTGCTTTACAATTTGTGTGCCGCCGTAGACAGAAAGGATCTTTATTCCTGTATGATATTTAGCGAGGTTTCCTATTTCTTTTGCTACTTGGATACAAAGCTCCCTTGTTGGACAAAGGACAAGGGCTTGGGTTAGGCCATTTGCCTCAATTTTTTCGATAATTGGTATTGCAAAAGCTGCGGTCTTACCTGTCCCAGTTTGAGCCTGACCTATAACATCTTTGCCTTCTAAGAGGGGAGGGATGGTTTCTTCTTGGATAGGTGAAGGGGATTTAAATCCCATATCTGCTATTGCTCTTAATGTTTCTTCTGATATATATAATTTTTTAAATTCCACTATTTTTTCCTTTACTAATTCAATAAAAAAAGCAGCCGTCATTAGACAACTGCCAAATACTTATAACATTATACTACAAATATTGAAAATAGCTCATAATCTCGAAAAATTTATGGGAATTTTGATAATTTCACTTAAATTTTATAGGATTTGCATAAACACATATATCTTCACCATCGATGTTTATGGTCTTAACTGTGTTTCTAATTTTTGTATTTTTGCTATTTAAAAGAGCTTCTTTTAAATCTAGAACTGGCTCTATGCAACAATCTGCATCATCAAAGATATTTACCCATTCATCTCTGGTTTTCCCCTTAAATATTTCTCTTAATACTTCCTTCTTTTCTAGAAAATCAGGGCAAAGGCAACCAGCTTCAATCCATTCTTCCTTACCTATAAGCTTACAAAATTTTTCGAAAAACTTTGGTTCAAGAGCTCCAACACTTAGGTATTTATCATCCTTTGTTTGGTAAAAATCATAAAGTGACCCACCATTTAGGGAGTTTTCTTCTCTACCAGGATTTATACTAGACATCATTGCACCAGCACCAGTCATGGTGTTATATGGTATAAGGCTATCTAGGATTGAAACATCTATATATGATCCCTTTCCTGTAGCATTTCTCTTATTTAAGCCAGCAAGGATACCTATAATTGCATTTTGTGCAGCTGCCATATCAGCCACCTGCATACCATAAAGAACAGGGCCTTCATCTTTCCTTCCAGAGTGTCCCATAATTCCTGATAAGGCAAGGAAATTTATATCATGACCAGCCCTATCTTTATAAGGTCCATCTTGACCGTAGCCTGTAAGGCTTAAGTAAATTATATCATCTTGGATTTCTCTTACGTCCTCGTAGGCAAGGCCAAATTTAGCCATAACTCCAGGTCTAAATTGTTCGATTATACAATTATAACCTTCTTCTTTGATTAGTCTTATTATTTCTTTCTTACCAGCTTCATCTTGTAGGTTTAGGAAAAGTTCTTTTTTCTTGTTGTTTAGCCAGGCCCTATTAGCTGAAAGGCCATTTTTTGCAAGAGGTTCGGAATCTAAGACCAAGTCTTTCCTGCCTGGAGCAGATATTTTCAAAACTTCAGCTCCCATTTCTGCAAGCATCCAGGTAGCATAAGGCCCTGGAAGTAGGGTAGTAAAATCAAGTATCTTTAAATTATCTAATAAATTCATAACAAGCTCCTTTACTTATAATCTACCCCTTGGTTAAAAATATTAAAATTCCAATTAAGAAATTGTTATTAATAATTTTATTAAAGGATTCAATGATTTACTTTTTTATACCAATATTTTAAATTTTGCTTTATGGAACCAAAAATAATTTAGAAAAAACATATAAGATAGACTTTAAAGATTTTTATTATTAGTAAAAAATTAGAATTATTATGATAAAATATATCAAAACTATTTTATTATATATATTTCAGCGTATAATATTATGC
>NZ_CAUPFR010000041.1:0-12880 GCF_963510575.1 uncultured Anaerococcus sp.
TCACTAAGAGGGGAAAAGTTGGGGCTATACATGCAAGAAATATCAAATTTACTGGTGAAAAACAATTTTATGAATCAGCCCACCTATCTAAATGTGGGTCTCTAGACATGTATGCAATCATGAAAGCCTTATACGATGCTGGTTTTGATGGATACCTAAGACCAGATCATGGCAGAATGATTTGGGGCGAAGAAGGTAGAGCGGGTTACGGTCTTTACGATAGGGCTCTAGGTGTTGCTTACTTGAATGGACTTTGGGAAGCGATAGATAAAGCAAATAAAAAGTAGAAATTAACTTGGACCTGGCCTTTCTTTTAAGCCAGGTCCAGGTAAAAATATCAGTGGATGATAATTGCCACCTATCTTATAAATTATTATTTACGATTAATAAAATTGGCTTTTTATAGGCGGGTTTTTGCCTAATATGCCAGAATAGAGGAATTATGATTAAAAAATTAAGTAAAATTATCCTGGGTCTTTTTGCTGTATGTTTATTTGCATCATGTGGGAATAGTGGACCTAATGCAGGAAAAACAATTATAAGGGTTGGTCACAACCAATCTCAAAATCACCCTACTCACAAGGGATTGTTGGCTTTTGAAAAATATATTGAAGATAATTTGGGAGATAAGTACGATGTGCAGGTATTCCCATCAGAATTATTAGGTTCGCAAACAGACATGGTTCAGTTAACCCAAACTGGAGCTATAAATATGGTTGTAGCAAGTAACTCAATTCTTGAAACTTTTGATGATTTCTATGAAATCTTTAACCTACCATATTTGTTCGCTTCAAGTGATGCCTACCATGCAGTTATGGATGATAAGTCTATAACAGATCCTATTTTCACTTCTACTAGAGAGGGTGGACTTGAAGCAGTAACCTGGCTTGATGCTGGTAGCCGTTCATTCTATACTATAAAAAAACCTGTAGAAAAACCAGAAGACCTAAAGGGACTTAAAATAAGAGTACAACAATCACCTACAAATGTTAGAATGATGGAACTTTTGGGTGGTTCAGCATCTCCAATGGGTTTTGGTGAAGTATATACAGCCCTTCAATCAAATATAATTGACGGTGCAGAAAATAATGAAATGAGTTTAACAGATAATGGACACGGTGAAGTTTGTAAATACTATTCTTATGATATGCACCAAATGATACCAGATATAGTTCTTGCTAACTATGAATGGCTTGAAAGTCTTGGAGAAGACAGGGCAGTATTTGACGAAGGTTTTAAAATTTTAAACAAGGTTCAAAGAGAAGAATGGACAAAGGCCGTAGAAAATGCCAAAAAAGGTGCAGAAAAAATGGGAGTACATTTTTACTATCCTGATCAAAAACCTTTTGTAGATGCAGTAGCACCACTAACACAAGAAGTTTTATCGAGAAATGAAAAATTAAAACCAATTTATGAAAAAATCCAAGAATACAATAAAAAATATCCAGCTAAGGAGGCCAAATAAATGAGAAAAGCCCTTGAAAATTTAATGAAAATCTTAACAGCTGGTACGCTTTTAACTATGCTAGTATTTGTTGTTTGGCAAGTATTTACCAGATATATCCTTTCAAATCCTTCAACATGGTCTGAAGAGTTAGTATCCTATTTATTTGCTTGGTCAACACTTTTCGGAGCAAGCCTCATTGTTAGTGAAAGAGGCCACATGAATATACCTGTATTGATTGATACTAAGTCAGTAAAAACACAAAAAAATGCTAGTATATTTTCCGAAATAATGATATTCCTATTTTCATTAATCGTATTAACCTATGGTGGTTATAGGATTACAAACCTAGCTTTAAACCAGCTAACATCATCACTTGGTGTAGCTGTTGGAATATTCTATATACCTCTACCAATATCAGGAATCATAAATATGATATTTTGTATATTAAATATTAAAGATATTTTAGACGGTAAGGTTGAGTTTTTCCAAGCTAAATCAGCTTCAGAAATTTCTGAAAGAATGGCTAATGATGCCAGCGAAGTTTCAAAATATGAAAACGAAGACCTAAATATGGGAGGTAAATAATGGGTGGACAAGCACTAGCAGTAATATTAATAGTTTTAGCGTCATTGTTGATAATAGGAGTACCTATTGCGTTTTCAATAGGTATAGCATCAATAGTGACAATAATGTCAACCGTACCTTTACACGTAGCAGTTTTAACAGCAGCTCAAAGAACCTTCGTAGGTATGAGCTCCTTTACTCTCACAGCCATTCCATTTTTTATCCTAGCAGGCAACTTCATGAATGAAGGTGGTATAGCAAAGAGATTAGTTGACTTTGTAATGGCGATTTTAGGTAAGTTACCAGGAGCACTTTTGGTAACAAATGTAGGAGCTAACGCACTTTTTGGTGCAATATCAGGTTCAGCATCAGCAGCCGCAGCTGCAGTTGGGTCTATGGTTAAATCTGGAGAAGAAGAATTAGGTTATGACCATGGCTTATCAGCAGCCACAAACGGAGCATCAGCTCCAGCAGGACTCCTAATCCCGCCATCAAACGCTCTTATAACTTACTCCCTAGTATCAGGTGGTACTTCTGTAGCGGCTTTATTCTTAGCAGGATATATACCTGGATTAATTTGGGCTTTAGCTTGCACAATAGTAGCTGTAGCCGTGGCTAAGAAAAAAGGCTATAAGGGAACCGAAGGTAAGTTCTCTTGGTCAAATCTCGCAAAAGCAACACTTGCAGCCCTACCATCTCTAGGATTAATTGTAGTCGTAATCGGTGGTATTGTAGCAGGAGTATTTACAGCAACTGAAGGTTCTGCAATATCTGTAGTATATTCGCTTATACTTGGACTTTTATATAAGAATTTAAACTTCAAAAAAATAATAAATATTTTAGTAGAATCAGCAAAAATGAGCGCAATAGTTGTATTCTTGATAGGTGTATCAAATATCTTATCTTGGGTAATGGCCTTTACAGGTATTCCACAAATGATTGGCAATAGCTTGTTATCAATTACAAAAAACCCAGTAATCATATTATTGATTATGAACGTAATCTTATTAATATCTGGAACTTTTATGGACGTTACTCCAGCTATCTTAATATTTACACCATTATTCTTACCTATTGTTCAAGAATTTGGTATTCACCCAGTACAATTTGGTCTAATAATTGTTTACAACCTATGTATAGGAAACATTACACCACCAGTAGGAAATACTTTGTTCGTTGCAATTAAAATAGGTGACACTACCCTAGCTAAGGTAATGCCATATATGCTAAGGTACTATGCCCTTATTTTGTTAGGCTTATTATTAGTAACATATGTACCTGCCATATCTTTAGGCCTACCTCAGGCAGCAGGCTTAATCTAGAAAAATTTTAGCAAGGGTTCATAAATCCTTGCTAAAAGTACTTATAGATGTAAAGAAGAAAATTTATAGATTTTGTTATCATTAAGGAGGATACTTTGAAAAAATTTTTAGATGACAATTTTATGATTCAAAATGAATTTGGTCAAAATCTTTACCACAAATACGCAAAAAACATGCCTATTTTTGACTTCCACTGCCACCTTGAGGCAAAGGAAATTTATGAAAATAAAAACCTTCCTTCAATAACTTATGCTTGGCTTGGTGGAGACCATTACAAATGGAGGGTGATGAGGGCAAATGGAATTGATGAAAAATACATCACTGGACATGCAGATGATTTTGCGAAATTTGAAAAATATGCAGAAATCATGCCAAAACTAATAGGCAATCCAATCTACCATTGGACTCATCTTGAACTTAAAAATTACTTTGGTATAGACTATCCGCTTAATAAGGAAAATGCAAGAGAAGTTTTTGATAAGTGTAACGAATTACTTGCTAAAGATGAGTACAGACCAAGAGGCTTAATCGAGATGAGCAAGGTTGCTGCAGTTTGTACAACAAATGACCCAGCAGAAGAGCTAAAATACCACAAACTATTAGCAGCAGATGATAGTTTTAAAGTAAAGGTAATACCTGCCTACAGACCAGATAATGCACTCTATATCGAAAAAGAAGGCTTTGCTGACTATATCAGGAAATTATCAGATGCATCTGGAATTGAAATAAAAAATTATACTGATATTAAAAAAGCTCTAGTAAAGAGGATGGAATATTTCAAAGAACTAGGATGTATGGCTTCTGACCAAGCCTTTGCCTTTATACCTTACAAGAGAGCAAGCGAAGAAGAATTAAACGATATAGTTAAAAAGAAATTATCAGGCAAAAGTGTTTGCCCTGAATGCGAGGAAAAATACAAGACAGAAATGGCAATTTTTCTAGCAAAAGAATACAAAAAACTTGATTGGGCAATGGAAATCCACGTAGGTGTTATCAGAAATAATTCTAAAGTCCTCTTTGATAAGCTTGGGGCAGATGTGGGTGGAGACGCACAAAACGATCTAGCCTATGCAGAAAATTATGCAAATTTACTTTCGGCTTTTGAAGAAAATGACGGTCTTCCAAGACTTTTAGTTTTCCCATTAAATCCAAAGGATAACTACCCAATAGCCACAGTAGGTGGATCTTTCAATAGGGCCAACAATACAGGCTTGCAAGATGTTCAACTCGGCACAGCTTGGTGGCACTTAGATCACAAAGAAGGAATGATTGAACAAATGAAGGTATTTTCTTCAGTTGGAGTTTTTGCTAACTTTGTAGGTATGCTAACAGATTCAAGGTCTTTCCTATCCTATCCAAGACACGAATACTTCAGACGTATCCTATGTGATTTTGTAGGAGGCATTGTAGAACGTGGTGAATATCCAGCTGACGAAGAATTTTTAGGCAAGATGATAGAAGATATTTGCTATAACAATGCCATTAAATTTATTAAAATAGACTTGTAAGATTTATTGATAAGCTTAAAGGCGAAAAATATTTATAATAATTAAAAAAGGAGTTTATATGAGTAAAATTCAAATAATTTCAAGAGTCTTAGAACTAGGTATAGTGCCCGTTGTAAGGGCAGAATCAGCTGACCAAGCAATCGAATTTTGTAAAGGTCTTATAGATGGTGGTATTAATACACTTGAAGTAACATTTACAATTCCAAACGCTATAGAAGTATTTCAAAGAATTCAAAAGGAACTTCCAGAAGATACCTTACTTGGTGCAGGAACAGTTTTAGACCCAACAACAGCCAGACTTGCTATAATGAACGGAGCTAAATTTATAGTTTCTCCATCATTTGACAAAGAGGTTGCAAAAATGTGCAACATTTACAACATCCCTTACATGCCAGGCTGCGTAACACCAGCAGAAATGCTTGAAGCATACAAATACGGAGTAGACATCATCAAACTATTCCCAGGTTCCCTTCCAGGACCATCATATGTAAAAGCAATCCACGGCCCATACCCACATTTCCAAATCATGCCAACAGGTGGTGTAAGCCTTGAAAACATCAAAGACTGGTTTGATGCAGGCGTAGTAGCAGTAGGAGCAGGATCAAACCTAGTTAAGGGCAGCAGAGAAGAAATAGCACAAAAATCAAGAGAATATTTAGAAAAAATTGCGGAGGTAAGAAAATAATGAGTAAAAAAGTAGTAACACTTGGCGAGATAATGCTAAGACTTTCAACACCAGGATATGAGAGATTTGTACAAGCAAATAGCTTTGATGCTATCTATGGTGGTGGAGAAGCAAACGTAGCAGTTTCACTAGCAAACTATGGTTTTGATGCATACTTTGTAACAAAACTTCCAACCCATGAAATCGGACAAGCAGCAGTAAATTCCCTCAGAAGATACGGCGTAAACACAAACTACATCGTAAGAGGCGGGGACAGAGTTGGTATCTACTACTCAGAAACAGGTGCTTCATCAAGACCATCAAAGGTAATCTATGACAGAAGCAACTCTGCAATAGCTGAAGCAAAGGCAAGCGAATTTGACTTTAAGGAAATCTTTAAAGATGCTAAATGGTTCCACACATCAGGAATCACACCAGCAATTTCAAAATAAGGTGCAGAAATCACAAAAGAAGCAATGAAGGCTGCTAAGGCTGCAGGTGCAAAGGTATCAATCGACCTTAACTACAGGGCTAAACTATGGACACCAGAAGAAGCTCAAAAGGTAATGAGAGATTTAATGCAATATGTAGACGTATGTATAGGAAACGAAGAAGACGCATCCCTATCACTAGGCTTTACACCAAAGGGACTAGATGTAACAAGCGGTAAGCTAGATGTAGAAGCATATCACGAAATCTTCAAACAAATGAAAGAAGAATTCGGCTTTGAAATGATCGCATCAAGCTTAAGAGAATCTTACTCAGCATCTGATAACGGCTGGTCAGCCCTAATCTATGATGGCAAAGACTTCCACCAAGCTCCACAATACGATGTAAGAATCGTAGACAGAGTAGGCGGCGGCGACAGCTTTGCAGCAGGACTAATCACAGGCCTACTAGATGGCAAATCTCCAGCAGATGCCCTTGACTTTGGTGTAGAAGCATCAGCTCTAAAACACACAATCAAAGGCGACTACAACCACATGTCTAGAGAAGAAGTAGAAGTACTTGTAGGCGGAGACACATCAGGAAGAGTTCAAAGATAAGATAAAAAGGAAATGAGGGATTTTCCCTCGGAATAAGATAAAATCTAAAAAAGATAAGATTTGGATTTTATCAGATAATAGGCAACCTTAGGGAGGGCAGTCCCCTCCCTATCTTTACAAAATATTGGCAAACGCTTTCGTAAGATAAAAACGATTGGCATATATTACTTATCATTAATAAAAGAGGAAAAGGAGATATAAATGGCAGATAGAAAATTAAAATTCGGAATAATTGGTTTTGGTACAGAAGGTTCAATGTATGGTAACTTCATCTCAAAAGATATGGTACCAAATGTAGAAGTAACAGCAGTATGTGATATAGACAAAGAAAAACTTGAAAAAGCTAAGGAGCTTTTCCCAGAAGCAGCAATGTTTGAAGACTATAGGGAAATGATAGACTCAGGACTTGTAGAAGGAATCGTAACCTGCGTACCTCACTATCTTCACCCAGAAATGGCAATCTATGGCCTAGAGCATGGGGTAAACGTACTAAATGAAAAACCAGCAGGCGTCTATACCAAACAAGTAAAAGAGCTAAATGAAGTAGCTAAGAAATCTGACAAGGCTTATGCTCTATTTTTCAACCAAAGAACAAACCCACTTTACAGAAAATTAAAGGAAATTCTAGATTCTGGAGAACTAGGCCCAATCAGAAGAACAAACTGGATCATCACAACCTGGTGGAGACCAGATGCTTATTACAAACAATCTGAATGGAGAGCAACCTGGGGCGGCGAAGGTGGTGGAGTCCTTGTAAACCAAGCACCACACCAATTAGACCTAATCCAATGGATGACAGGTGCACCAGACAGGGTATACTCAAGCGTACACTACGGCTACCAAAGAGACATAGTAGTAGATGACCAAGTACACTTCATAATGGAATATGATGATGGAAGAACAGGCGTATTTGTAACAAACACCAACGAAATCATCGGCACAGACAGACTAGAAATCGTATGTGACGGCGGAAAAATCGTAGTAGATGACTCTAAAAAGGCAACAATTTACAGACTAAAAGAAACAGAAAACGACCTAAACGCAAGAATGACTTTAGAAGATGTAAGAATGCTCTTTGCAGGTCAAATGAAATTTGATGACCTCTATGATGTAGAAGTAATCGAAGAAAACTCAGTTTGGGGCGGCCAACACTGTGAAGTAATGAAAAACTTTGCGGCTCACATCCTAGACGGTGAAGAGCTTCTAGCAAATGGAGCAGAAGGAATCAACGGCGTAAGACTAGCAAATGCAGTTCACCTATCAAGCTGGTTAGGCGAGCCTGTAAGCGTAAAAGACTTTGACGATGATAAGTACCTAGAGCTTTTAAACGAAAAAATTAGAGAAGAAGGAAAATTCGAAGAAAGAAAGTAAGACTATGCTAAAAGTTGGAGTAATTGGACTAGGGACAGTATCTCCCATCCACCTACACTCAATAAATCAATCGCCACACGCAAGACTTGCAGCGGTTTGTGATATAGATACAGACCTTGCCAAAAAAAAGTGTGATGCCACTCATTGTGACATCACACCAATCTATAGCGATTATAAGGAAATGATAGATAAGGAAGATTTGGATGTAGTTCACATCTGCCTTCCTCACTATCTCCACGCGCAGGTTTCTAAATATGCCCTAGATAAAGGCCTTCACGTATTTTGCGAAAAGCCGGTAGATATTGGCTATAAAGAAACAAAAGACCTCTATGATCACTATATGAAATACAAGGGCAAGCAAAAACTTGGTATCTGCTTTCAAAACCGCTACAACAACACAGTGGTAAAACTAAAAGAAGAACTTGAAAAAAACAAGGAAGAAGTATTTGCAGTAAAAGGCTTAGTCACCTGGTTTAGAGACATGGCTTATTACAAGCAGGCCCCATGGAGAGGTACAAAAAAAGAAGCTGGAGCTGGAGTAATAATCAACCAAGCCATCCACACCCTAGACCTCATGGCCTATGTGACAGGCAAGGATTGGAAAAGCCTAACAGCCACCCTAAGTAAGCTTATGAATAAAGAAATCGAAGTAGAAGATACAGCAAGTGCCTTTATCAAATATGAAGACGGAGTAAACGGCTTATTTATAGCAACAAACGCCTACTCAATTACAGATTCAATAGAGCTTCAAGTAATATCACAAAAGCAAAAATACACTATCAAAGAAAACAGACTATTTGACAGAAACTTAAATCTGCTAGCAGAAGATGATAAATCAGACCAAACCAAGGACTACTACGGGGCAGGTCATGAAAAGCTAATCAACAAATTTTATGAGGCAATCATAAATGACACAGATGATTATTGCGACCTAGCTGATGCTATGGAAACCATGCAAATCATCCAAGCGATGATGGATTCATCAGAAACTGGCAAGGAAATAAAGAAAGAGGACATAGTAAATGACTAAAATCGGAGTACAAGCGTCAACAGTAGTTGATGCATTCAAGGAAATTGGACCTTACGAAACCTTCAAAAAACTTAATGAAATCGGCTACAAATCAGTAGAAGTATCTCAAGTTGAAACAAGCAAGGAAAATATTGACCAAATCATAAGAGCCTGCAAGGACTTTGACATGGAAGTAGCTTCAATGTCAGCAGCAGTAGAGTCAATGTTTCCTGGCCAAGAATCGTTAGATACAGACTTTGACAAAATCGTAGCAGATTGTAAAGCAGTAGGCACAGACCTACTAAGAATAGGCATGCTTCCATTTGATAAGATGGCAAGCCTAGAAAAGGCAATAGAATTTGCTAAAAAAGCCAATGATTTTGCCCTTAAATTAAAAGAAGAAGGAATCAAGCTTTACTACCACAACCACCACGTAGAATTTGTAAGATATGACGGCAAATACCTCCTAGATATCATAGCAGAAAATGCTCCAGAGCTAGGCTTTGAGTTAGATGTTCACTGGGTACAAAGAGGTGGAGAAAATCCTGTAAATATCCTAAAGAAATACGCAGGTAAGGTAGAACTAGTCCACCTAAAAGACTACGAAGTAATGCCACTAACCATGGAAGATGTAGACTTATTAAGGACAGATATGGAAGCCTTCAGACTTGCCTTTGACAACAGGGTAAGATTTGCTCCACTAGGCCAAGGATCACTTCCACTAAAAGAATGTGCAGACCAAGCCATAGCATCAGGTTGTAGATACTTACTTGTAGAACAAGACTCATCCTATGGCAGAGATCCATTTAATGAACTAAAAATCTCTTATGATTGGTTAGTAGCAAATGGCTATGGAGACCTATTCTAATGGCAGTAAATAAAAAAGACGGCATGAACTACGCCCCAGTTGGCAAGGCCAATAGGGTTGTAGAAGATGGCAAGTTTAAGGTAGCAGTAGCTGCCTTAGACCATGGCCACATTTATGGCATGTGCAATGGCCTTAAAGAAGCTGGAGCAAATATAGTTTATGTCTATGACAAAGACCCTAAAAAAATCGAAGAATTTAGAGAAAAATTTCCAGAAGCTAAGCCAGTTGACTCACTTGATATAATCCTAGAAGACCCAGAGATAAATATGGTAGCAGCAGCGGCCATCCCAAATCTAAGGAGTGCCCTAGGTAATAAAGTCATGAGGGCAGGCAAGGATTATTTCACAGACAAGACAGGTTTTACAAGCCTAGACCAACTAGCAGAAACTAAAAAAGTATATGAAGAAACAGGCAAGAGATACTTTGTCTACTTCTCAGAAAGACTCCACGTAGAAGGAGCAATCCTTGCAGGAGAATTAATCAAAGAAGGAAGGATTGGAAAAGTCCTCCAAGTAACAGGCTTTGGCCCACACAGCCTAAATAAGGAAAGCCGTCCAGATTGGTTTTTCAAAAAAGAAGAGTACGGAGGAATCCTAGCAGACATAGGAAGCCACCAAATCGAACAATTTTTATATTACACTGGCAACGAAGATGCAAAGGTTATCTCAGCCAAGGTAGCAAATTATGCCAATCCTGATACACCAGAGCTAGAAGATTACGGCGATGCCACTCTAGTAGGTGAAAATGGAGCGACCTTCTTCTACAAGGTCCACTGGTTTAGCCCAAAAGGCCTATCAACTTGGGGAGATGGCAGGACCTTCATTACAGGCACAAAAGGCTATATAGAAGTTAGAAAATACACAAATGTAGGCGAAGAAGCCACAGGTGACCATGTATTTGTAGTAGATGAAAATGGTGAAGAGCACATAAGAGCCAATGGCAAAGTAGGCTTCCCATTTTTCGGGGAAATGATCCTAGATTCTCTAAATGGCACAGAAAATGCCATGACCCAAGAGCATATATTCAAGGCCCAAGAGCTTTGCCTACAATGCCAAGATCAAGCTATCGTAATTGAAGCAAATTTATAAAAAATATTATTAAGAGAGAAATTATGGAAAAAAATATTAAGCCATTTGGCATGAAAGACAAATTAGGCTACATGTTTGGTGATTTGGGCAATTGCTTCTCCTTTGCCCTAGCATCAGTATTTTTCATGAAATTCTACACAGACGTTATGGGCGTTAGCCCAGCTGCTGTAGGACTAATGATGTTAGTAGCCAAGGTAGTAGATGCCTTTACCGACATAGGTATGGGACAAATAGTAGATAGAACTCCACCAACCAAAGACGGAAAATTCCTTCCATGGATTAAAAGAATAGCAGGTCCAGTTGCCCTAGCAAGCTTTATGCTATATCCATCATATTTTAAATATATGTCAATGGGCTTTAAGCTAGCCTGGATGTATGGAACCTATATACTTTGGGGATCAATTACCTATACAGCAATTAATATTCCTTACGGATCAATGGCATCAGCCATATCTGAAAACCCAGACCACAGGACCCACCTATCAACATGGAGGACAATTGGTAGTCAACTAGGTAACTTCATCATAGCAGTTGTTGGACCAATGTTTGTTTATTACCAAGACCAAGCTGGTCATGAAGTTTTATCAGGCACAAAGATGGCCTACTTTGCCCTAGCTTGTTCAATCTTAGGAATAATTGCCTATATTTTCTGCTTTAAGCTTACAACAGAAAGGGTAAAAATTCCAAAAAGTAATGAGAAATTCTCCTTCATAGGCACTTTCAAGGTGATGTTCTCATCAAGGGCCCTTATAGGTCTAATCCTAGCATCACTTTTCTACCTCCTAGCAGTAATGGCAGTAGGTGGAATGAATTCATACTTATATCCAAACTACTTTAGAAATGTAAAGGCAATGAGTTTTGTAGGTACAACCCAGATGGTAATAACCCTTATCATGGCTACAATTGTACCAAAACTTTCAGCAAAGTTTGGTAAAAAAGAAGTAACAGTATTTGGTCTACTTTTATCAGCAGCAAGCTTTTTTGCAGCATACTTTTTACAACTAGAAGATGTAAAAGTATTCGTCTTCCTTGTAATTCTTTACCAAATAGGAATAACCTTCCAAGGTATCACTTCTTGGGCAATGATTATAGATGTAATCGATGATCTAGAAGTTTCTAAGAGCAGGAGAGATGATGGGGCTATCTATGGAGCATTTTCATTTTCAAGAAAACTTGGCCAGGCAGCAGCCTCAGGTCTAACTGGATTTTTATTGACCATGATAAATTACAGCCCAGAAACTAAATTTGATCCTCAGGTAACAGCAGGGATTTATAATATATCAACCCTCTTACCTGCAGTAACAATTTTATTAGCAGCCATCGTTTACCTTGTTATTTACCCACTTAATAGAGATAAGGTATATGAAAACGCTGAATTCTTACACAATAAGAGATTAAATAAATAGGAGATATCATGCAAAACATAAATAAGCCTTTTGGCATTAAGGATAAGATAGGCTATGCAGCCGGTGATATCGGTAATAACTTTACCTTCACCTTAGTATCATCCTTTCTTATGTTATTTTATACAGACGTATGGGGCATAGAACCAAAAACAGTTGGTACACTTTTCGTAGTTGCAAGAATAGTAGATGCCTTCACAGACGTAGGCATGGGAACTATTGTTGATAGATTTACTGGAAATAAGGACGGTAAATTTAGACCATTTATCAAGTGGGGAGCCATACCAGTAGCGGTAGCAGGCTTCTTGCTCTTCCAATCAGGACTAAAAGACCTCCCTTATGGCACAAAATTAATAGTAATGTATGCAACCTACCTATTATGGGGTTCATTCTGCTACACCTTTATCAATATTCCTTATGGTTCAATGGCATCAGCCATCACTCCAGATGCTGACCAAAGAACAGAACTTTCAACCTTCAGGACCCTTGGTGCAACAATAGCTGGTCTTATAATAGGCTTTGTAACACCTTACCTAATCTATAAAAAAGTAGCAGGCCAACCAGACATGCTCCTTGCAGATAGGTTCCCA
>NZ_CAUPFR010000042.1:0-12745 GCF_963510575.1 uncultured Anaerococcus sp.
AAAGTGGTCTGCCCTTATCTTGCTTAATTTCTTCAAGAGCGATTAAAGCCTCTTCAAGGCTTAGCTTGCCTGCACAAAAGTCCCTCGAAAACTGGTTAACCTTGTCAACATAAAAGAGTTTATTCGACCTATTTTTCACCCTCCTAACATTGGTATGTACCTCATTATCGTAGGTAAAAGAGAGGATAATTACATTAAAGGTAGAGTAAACATCGACATCCTTAGCGTTAGTCTTACTCCTAATTATTCTTTCAACTGTATCCTCAACCCTATATATCTCTGCCCCATTTTCAAGCATAATCGCACCCGCATTTGAGGCGACTTCAGATAATAAAACGGCTGATCTTTCATCTAAAATTAAATCATGCATGGTCTACCCTATAAATAATCATTTTTGTACTTTTTGATATTCGCTTCAGACAAAAACTCATAGGCATCGTTAATTTCTTGGAATTTCTCCTTAGCACCCGGCTCCTTATTTAAGTCTGGGTGGTATTTTTTAGCAAGCTTCCTATAGGCTAACTTCACCTCGTAAATATCTGTATTTACAGGCACACCTAGCTTTCCGGCAGCTTTTTCATATTTTTCCTTAAAACCAAGATCATTAACACCAGCAAAACCCCCATAATTTCCATTATTATAAGTGCCATCAAAACCACCAAAATTTCCCTGGTTGAAATCTCTAGCATCATAAAAAGTGAAATTACCAAAGAGGTCTTCAAAGTAAGTGTACATCTGCTCTTGACGAGCTCTAGCCTCTTCTTCAGCCTGTCTTTGCCTTTCTCTTTCTTGGTCAAGCCTGTATTTTTCAGAATAATCTGAAATATTTTCAAAACCAACCCTCTGGCCTGTAATCAAGTAATTTGCCCTATCGTACATCCATTCTGTAAGGACATAATTTCCGTACCTCAAAATAGAAATAAACTTAGGACCAAGAATTGGTATTACAAGAATTACGAAAATGGCATACCAAATTTTAGCCGGCAAAAACAACAAAAGAGTTGGAAGGAAAATAAAAGTCGAACAGCCCACCATAAAAACAAGGGCCAAGAGACTCCTAATTCCCTCAAAGGTCATCACTAGTATATTCATAAAATTAATTAGAATTGTAAAAATCATTCCTATTAGGCTTGCAAGACCATGGAGGGCCTTGCCAAGTAGTTTTTTCATAAAAAGTCCTTTCTGTCCATTATATTATACATCTTTAGATAATTTTACCAACAAAAAACAGACCCCGGGGACTGTTCTTTTTAGCCGAATAGGTCTGTGTTGTTTGAATTGTATAGGTTGTAGTAGACGCCTTTTTTGGCTAGGAGGTCTTGGTGGTTGCCTCTTTCAGCTATGCCATCGTAGGTTAGGACTATGATTTCATCGGCATTTATGATGGTTGATAATCTGTGGGCTATGGTTAGAGTTGTCCTGCCTTTAGATAATTTTTCTAAAGAGGCTTGGACTATGGCTTCGCTCTTGTTGTCTAGGGCGCTGGTTGCCTCGTCTAGAATTAGGATTGGTGGGTCTTTGAGGAAGACTCTGGCTATTGAGATTCTTTGCTTTTGTCCTCCGGATAATTTCACTCCTCTTTCTCCAATGTAGGTGTCAAGCCCATCTGGCAGGTCTTTTATAAATTCATCTGCTCCTGCAAGTCTAGCTGCTTCTTTGATTTCTTCTTCTGTCGCATCTTCCTTGCCGTAGGCTATATTTGCCCTTACTGTGCCTGAAAATAGGTAAACATCTTGTTGAACGATTCCTATATTATTTCTTAAAGATTCAATGGATAGGTCCTTGATGTTGGTATTGTCTATCCTGATTTCACCTTCATTTACATCGTAAAATCTTGGGATTAGTTTAGAAATAGTGGTTTTGCCAGCTCCTGATGGGCCAACTAGAGCTATGTTTTCGCCAACATTTATCTTAAATGACATATCTTTTAGGACGTAGGCTTCGCCGACTGGTGTATTTGGATATTTGAATGAAACCTTATCAAATTCTATCTTGCCCTTGACATTTGTGAGGGTTTCAGGGTTTTCCTTGTCAAATATATCCCTATCTAGGCTCATGATTTCAATAAATCTCTCGATGCCTGTGGTGCCTCTTTCGTAGGTGTCAGTGAAGTTTATCAGCCTTTCTATGGTTGCGACTAACATATTTAGGTACATGGTAAAGGCGATTAGGTCACCTGGTGTGATTTCTTTTTGAATTACCAAAAATCCACCGATTAGGATTAGGACTAAATACATGAGGCCAGAAAATGTGTCTTTAACCATGAAATATTTTGCCATGTTGTAGTATTGGTCTGCCTTTATGTCGGCAAATTTGTCGTTTTCCTTGGCAAATTTGGATTTTTCTATAGCTTCATTAGCAAAAGATTTTACAACGCTGATGCCGAGTAGGGTGTCTTCCACGCCTGCATTTATTTCCCCGATTTGTTTTTTAGAATTTTTGGTAGCCCTCCTAAATTTTGCCCTAGACTGTCTTGAAACCACATACATCAGTGGGATTAGGATATAAATTACTAGGGATAATTTCCAGTTGATTGTCAAAAGTACCACAAAGGATACTATTAGCTTGATTGCTCCTACTAGGAATTCTTCTGGGACGTGGTGGGAAAATTCTGTAATTTCAAACAAATCTGAGGTAAGCCTGGTCATTAGTTGGCCGACTTTGGATTCGTTAAAAAATTCCGTATCCATTTCCATGAGGTGATTAAAGACGTCCTTTCTCATGTCCCTTTCAATTAGGGCTCCCATGATGTGACCCATAGACTGCATAAAATACTTGGCTATGACTGAAATTGCCTTGGTTATGGCGTAGATTATAGCTACCTTTCCTATCCTTGGCAGATCAAGGATGCCTATTTGTGCCCAATCTGTTAGGTATGATAGCAGAAGTGGCAGGATTAGCTCTGAAATTGTTGTAAAGGCTGCTGATAGTAAATCTAAGGTCAATACCTTTTTGTAGGGTCCATAGTAAGGCACGAACCTTTTCATTAGGTACTTATTAGTATATTTTCTCTTATTTTTTTCCATATTACTCCCTTCTTTAAATCTCTTAGTAGTCTATAATACTGTTTATAATTAATATTTCACCCCATTTTAAATTTGCCCTTATTTATTATTTTGAAGTATGTTATAATTATAGAAAGAAATCTTTGTCTAAAGGAGGACTTATGGCAAGAATAATCGAAAAAACAAATTTGAACGATACCACCATCAAGTTTGTTGTTAAGGCCAAAGACATTGCAAAAAAAGCTCTGCCAGGCCAATTTATTATCCTAAGGCTTGATGAAAAGGGTGAAAGAGTGCCTTTTACCATTTCAGGCACTGATGGAGAAAATGTTACAATTATTGTCCAAGTTGTTGGTGGCACAACTATGAGAATGAATAAGTTAAAGGCTGGGGATGGATTTTTGGACTTTGTTGGCCCTCTCGGCAAACCTACTGAATTAGATGATTTAAAGGGCAAAAATGTCTGCGTTATAGGTGGTGGCCTAGGAACTGCTATAGCCTTTCCACAAGCCAAATACCTCCACCAAATCGGAGCCAAAGTCGATGTCATCATGGGTTTTAAAAATAAAGACATAATCATTTTAGAAGATGAACTTAAGGCTTGTTCAGATAATTTATACATAACAACCGATGACGGATCCTATGGTAGACAGGGTTTTGTAACCCAAGTCCTCGAAGATTTGATTAAGGAAGGAAAAGAATACGACCACGTTCTCACAATTGGCCCTGCCATTATGATGAAAAATGTCGTTAATATTACCAAAGCGTACGATATACCAACAACTGTGTCAATGAACTCAATCATGGTTGATGGCACAGGCATGTGTGGATGTTGCAGGCTTACTGTTGGTGGCGAAATGAAATTTGCCTGCGTTGACGGGCCTGACTTTGACGGATTTTTAATCGACTTCGATGAAGCTATGAACAGGTCAAGAAACTACGCAACAGAGGAAAGAGAACACATTTGTAACCTAACTGGGGAGGTAAGAAATGGCAAAATTTAATATGAGTCAAGAAAAAGTTAAGATGCCTGAACAAGACCCTAATGTGAGAAATAAAAATTTTGAGGAAGTTGCCACAGGCTACACCCTAGAAATGGCTATGGAAGAAGCTAAAAGATGTGTTCATTGCAAGAACCAACCTTGTGTTTCTGGTTGCCCTGTTTCTGTTAAAATCCCTGAATTTATCCAATTTATTGTGGACGGCGACCTTGATGCATCCTACGAAAAAATCGCAGAAACCAACAACCTTCCAGCTATTTGTGGCAGGGTTTGTCCACAAGAAAACCAATGCGAGGGCGTTTGTACCAGGGGTAAAAAAGGCGAACCTGTTGGTATAGGCAGGCTAGAGAGATTTGTAGCAGACTATCATAACAATAAAAAATACAAAAAACCAGTTGAAGTTTATGCCAATAAAGAAAAGGTAGCTGTTGTTGGGGCTGGGCCATCTGGTCTAACTGCTGCCGCAGATTTAGCCAAACTCGGCTACAAGGTTACACTTTTTGATGCCTTTCACACAGCAGGTGGGGTTTTGATGTATGGGATACCTGAGTTTAGGCTTCCAAAAAAACTCGTAAATACAGAGCTTAAAAACGTAATAGGACTTGGTGTAAAACTTCAAACCAACACCATAGTTGGCAGGACTCTTTCACTTGAAGACCTCTATGAAAGAGGCTATGAGGCAATCTACATCGCATCCGGTGCTGGCCTTCCAAAATTTTTGGGAATTCCTGGTGAAAACCTAAATGGAGTTTATTCTGCCAACGAATTTTTAACCCGTATGAACCTCATGAAAGCCTACAAGTTTCCTGAATATGACACACCAGTCCACGTTGGCAAGAAGGTCTGTGTAGTAGGCGGTGGAAATGTTGCCATGGATGCAGCGAGATCTGCCAAAAGGCTAGGCGCTGATGTGACCGTTGTATATCGTAGGAGCTTCGAGGAAATGCCAGCCAGGGCAGAAGAAAGCCACCACGCCATAGAAGAAGGCATTAATTTTATGAACCTCCACAACCCGGTAGAAATTATCGGCGAAAATGGTTGGGTCAAAGCTATAAAGGTTGAAAAAATGGAACTTGGCGAACCAGATGCTTCTGGCAGAAGAAGACCTGTTGCCACAGGAATTTACGAAGAAGTAGAATTTGAATCCGTAATAGTTTCAATCGGCCAATCACCAAACCCACTAATCAAGCACACCAACCCAGATATTAAAACCGAATCTTGGGGTGGAATTATAATAGATGATACAACCATGACTAGCAAGGACGGAATTTTTGCAGGAGGAGACGCTGTAAGTGGCGCTGCCACAGTAATCCTAGCCATGGGAGCCGGCAAAAAAGCAGCAGCAAACATTGATAAATATATAATAAATAAAAACGATAAGTAAAATAATTGCCAGGATTTTGAACTAACTTAAGACTTAAACTCTGATTTATCTTAAGGATGCAGTCCATTTTCCTGGCACTTTTGCTTTAATAGAAGTTTTTTGGGTATAAGTTATAAAAATAAGGGAGGAATATATGAAAATTGGAATCTTAGTAGGATCACTTAGGAAAAATTCATGGAATAAAAAATTAGCAAAGGAAGTAGCTTCTCTAATCAAGGAAAAAACTTATTTTATAGACCTTACTGATATGCCTTTTTATAACCAAGACCTAGACCTTGGGGAAATTCACCCAGCCTATACCAGGCTCAGGGAGGATGTAAAATCTTGTGACGCTTTTATTTTTGTAACACCAGAATATAACAGGTCCCTTGCCCCAGTCCTAAAAAATGCCATAGATATAGCCTCAAGAGGAAAAGAAGGCAATCTTTGGAAGGGTAAACCAGCAGCAGTCTTTAGCTCAACTATAGGCTCTATGGGTGGTGTCTCATCCAACCTTGCCCTAAAACAATCCTTCGCCTGCGTTGGACTCATAGCCATGGCCCAGCCAGAAATTTACCTAGCAAGGATTAACAACCTCATTGACAAGGACGGCAAGCTAATACCTGATACCAGGGACTTTATCCAAAATGCCTGCGATAGCTTTGTAGACTTTGCAGGAAAAATCATAGGCTAAAAGCAAACAGAGACTAAGAAAAATCTTAGTCTCTATTTTAATCTTCACTTATAAATTTTATATTTTGCAAACCGCATCCATGGCTAATTCCAAAGCATAAGCAAAGGAATCTTTGGCCCAATTTCTCTCATCGTAATTTTCAACATCTGCCAGAGTGTCAGCCGTAAAAAGAATCTCTCCAAATACTACATTTCTCATCTGAGCCACAGCTGCCAAAGCCGAGCATTCCATTTCAACTACCTCACAGCCTTCTTCCACCCTATATTTTACCAAGTCTTTGGTTTCTCGATAAAAACCGTCCGTTGTCCAAGTTACAACTTCCTTGTATTTTAGACCCTTTTCCTTAAATAAAGCCTCAATAGCAGATTTTGCAAGAGGATTTAGGTCTATAAACCTGACTGGTTTTACATAGTGATAGCTAGTTCCCTCATCCCTGAGAGCTTTTGTTGGAACCAAAAATGTTCCCTCATCTATATCTATGAGACAGCCACAAGTACCAGTGGAAATTATTTCCCTTACCCCATAGGTAATTAGCCAATCCATTAGTTGGGCAGCTGGCGCTGATCCTACTGGAGCTTGGATTAGGCAAAGTTCACATCCCTTGTGATTTATGAGATAAACCGGATAATCCTTTGTAGCTGACTCAAATTCTGCAATTTTTTTAGCCTTATTTTCCCTTGCGTAGTCGTCAATGTGGTCTGCTAAAAATCCGTAAACACACTTTGGGGGTAGCTTTATTCCTAGCTTTTCATGGTCAGGCATAAGTACCGATTCATAAGAATCATCAAATTCTAATATAGGGAGTTCATTTTTATGTAGCATACAAATCTTTCCTATCATTTAATAATTTTTACTACTATATTGCTAATTTTTTCAATCTCAATAAATGTAAAACCTAAAATTTTTACTTTTTATATAACACTTGTGTTATAATAATTAATATGAAAACTGTACTAATAACTGGGTCTTCTAGGGGAATTGGGGCGGCTATCGCTAGGAGACTTGCCAAATCCTATAAAATCGTAATAAATTATAATAAGTCTGAGGACCCTGCCCTGGCTCTCTTGGCTGAACTTAGGGAAATAAATCCAAATGTAATCGCAGTTAAGGCTGATGTATCAAAGGAAGATGAGGTTGATTACTTATTTAAAACTGTCGAAGACAATTTTGGCCATGTGGATATTTTAATCAATAACGCAGGCAAATCTTATATCGGTCTTATCCAAGATATGGCCTTTGATAAGTGGCAGGAAATCATTGCAACCAACCTTAATTCGGTTTTTCTCGCCTCAAAAAAAGCCCTAGGCCCAATGATAAGTCAAAAATCTGGTGTAATTATAAATATTTCCTCAATTTGGGGTAGCGAGGGTGCTTCCCTTGAGGTGGCTTATTCGGCGAGCAAGGGTGGTATTAATAGCTTTACCAAGGCCTTGGCAAAGGAGCTTGCCCCTTCAAATATCAGGGTCAATGCCATTGCCCCAGGCGTTGTCCTAACCGATATGATGAAAGAAGACTACAGCAAAAGAGAGCTTGACCTAATTACTGAAGATATAGGCATGGGTCGCCTTGCAAACCCCAGTGAAATAGCAAATCTCGTTGAGTTTTTGATTTCAGATGAGGCTTCTTATATAACAGGATCAATAATTGACATAAATGGTGGATTTTATTAAAAAAGCTAGGAAAATTTTTCCTAGCTCTTTTTACATTTCTTGAAATTCTTTGAAGTTGTACCAATAAATTAGGGACTTGCCTACTTTCTTGCCTAAAGCTTCTTCTATAGCTTCTTTGTAAATAGCAAGCTGGGTCTTATAGGCTTCTTCCCTTTTTATGGTGTCCGTCTTAAAGTCAATCAAAATAATTTCCTCTTCTCCCTCAAAAATCAGGTCTATCTGGCCATTCACATAGTAACCATCATAGGTCATGAGGAAGGATTCTTCAGACCTTTTTGGGATTTTTTCAGAAATTAATTTCTTGATAAAATCATCTTCATAAAAACCTAATAGTTTATCCACTTCGATTAGGTCTTTTACAGTCTTATCAAAGATTTTTTTATCAATTAGCCTGTCAATTTCATCAGCCAAAGTTTTTTCTGTGTAGGCCTTCATTGGGAGTTTTTGGAAGATTTTGTGGATTAGGCTACCCTTTTCGGTTGGACTGTAGGTTTTTTCTTCTTCCAGAAAACTTGGTTTTTTAAAGGAAATATTTCGACTAAAGCCTTCTGCATCAAAGGTTTCGTAGCCTTCACTTTCGGCATTAAAGTCCTTGGCAAGCTCTGTTACTGATTTTTTAAGGCTCTTGACTATGTCGTCCCTGCCAGGGTAGGCAAAGTCCAACTTGGATTTTATTTCCTTATAGACTTCTGGGTCAGACTTTTCATTTAGGAAATCATAGAGATTTTCCTCGTGATTTACAGAAAGATCTGGGCTCTCCTCTATAAAATCAAAGGAAATCCTCTTGTCAAAGGCTGATTCTTTTTTGCTTCCTGTAAAAAATTCACTTGTGATTCCATCAAAGGAAAGAATAGCCAAAATCCATTCCAAATGAGAATTTAGGTTCAAGTAGGATTCATTTTTATAAACTTTTTCAAAAGCTGAAGAATTTTTGTCAAAATTTCCCGTAATATAGAGCCTTTCCTCTGCTCTGGTGAGCGCCACATAAAGGATTCTCATTTCTTCTTTCTTGTCATCTTCCCTAGATTTTTCAACAATTAGCTTCCTATTTATATTTGGGATTTTTACCTTGTTTTCATAGTCAGCCACATTTATGCCTATGCCTATTTTTTCATCAAAAATTATTGAGTCTGTCCTGTTGTTAAAGCCCTTGTCAGCCCCTGCCAAAATCACAATCTTAAATTCAAGGCCCTTGGACTTGTGGACTGTCATTATCCTTACCAAGTCTTCGCCCTCAGATAGGTCACGGGTCGGAGTGATGGAATCAGACTTGGTTGACTCTAAATTATTAAAAAAGCTCACAAAACCGTAAAGACCATTGTCGTTTGAAGCATCATAGTCAGCCATGAGGTCAATTACCGATTCAACATTATTTATCCTATCTTCTGCCAAATCTCTTGCCAAAAGAAAGTCATATAAACCAGATTTTTCAAAAAGATAGGTGGCGAAATCGTATAAATTCAAAATAGCAAGCTTATCTTTTAGGTCCTCGATTAAGGCTTTGAATTTTTTAATTTTTTCTCCAAGCTCATCTTCCTTGTCATAGGCATTAAAGGCTTCGTAAAACTTGTAGGAGTCAGAACTTAGCTTGATTTTCGCCAGATCATCCTCATCAATATCAAAAATTACCGACCTTAAAACAGAAAGTAAAACCAGGTCGTCATTAGGATTTGTCAGGTATTTTAATAAATTTATAAAAAATCCAACCTCACTCGCCTGGGTAGAAACCTTGGAAATATCATTAAAATAAGGAATATCTGCCTTTTTGAAGGCCTCCTCGTACTTGTAGGACTCGGTTCCATTTCTCAAGAGAATGGCTATATCCCTATACTCGTAGCCTTCTTTTAGTAAATCCTTAATCAAGTTTACCAGATAAATTTCTTCCCTAACTTCTTTGGCCAAAACCTTGACCCCAACTCTCGCAGATTCCAAAAGGTCCTTTTCTTCCTTGCCGTAATTTAGCCTGTGGCCACCCTTTTTGTAGTCAATATCAGCTTCATCTTTGGTCATGAGCCTGTCAAAAATATAGTTATTAAAATCAAGAATAAGCCTATCGGTCCTGAAATTTTCATTGAGGTTTATCCTCATCGATTCTTTTGCTTTTTCATAAAGGTCGAGTTTTTCTATAAATAAATCTGGCCTCGCCCTCCTAAAACCGTAAATTGACTGCTTTACGTCGCCTACAAAAAATAAGTTTCTCTCAGATTTTAATTTATCTACTATATAGTTTTGGATTTCATTTGAGTCCTGGTATTCGTCAAAGAAAATGTACTTATACTTAGTCTTTAATTTTTCCCTGGCAGTTTCATTATCCAATAGCCTTATAAATTCGCCTTCCAAATCGTTGAAATCTAGATAATCTTTGGCAGATTTTTTCTTATCAAAAGTCTCCTTAAAGTCCTTGGTGAGTTTGTAAAGCTCCCTAAAAAGGACTTCTTCCTTGGACCTTATAAATTCAAGGGCCTTGGCATCTGTATTTACAATCAAAGCCTCGATTTCCTTTACATCAGCCTTATAGGCATCCCTTGCCCCACTTATTTCATTAACCAGGTCCTCATCGTCAATTTCAGTTTTAATTTTTTGGGCAAAGGTCATGTACTTTTTATTGGCAAGGGCAAATCCAAACCTATCCCAATCATCAATTTGATTTCTAATCTCAGCAAGCATTTCATAGTCACTTGCAATTAGGTTTACAGCCGAGGCTGGAAGGGTAGGATTTAGCCTAGCACCAAGATTTTCAATAGTTTTTAAAATCAAATCAAACTTATTTTTAATGAAGTCTTTGAAATAATCTAGGTTTTCTCCCTTATCCTTGGCTTCTTTTAGCCAATTTAACCCATCAATCATGCCTACAATTTTTTGGTAGGTCAAAAGAATGATTTGCTTGGCATTATAATCTGACCTTTCCCCCGAAAAATTTTGCAAGAAATAGACAAAGTCTTCGTCCATTTTTTCATATTCCCTATCAAAAACCTCGTCAATGGCATCTGCCATGTAGATTTTTCCTGTAGAATCGGGCATAACCTTGAAATTTGGACTGAGATTTTCTAAATAATAGAAATTTTCCCTTAGCATATCCGAGCAAAAAGAGTGGAGGGTCTTGATTTGGGCAAGCTTTAGGAGCTTAAATTGCCTTTTTATGAAGGCTGGGTCAAAGTCGTCCGCTCTTTTTTCGAGAGCCTCTCTTATCTTATCCTTCATGTCTTGGGCACTCTTGTTGGTGAAGGTAACTATAATCATCTTGTCAATGTCAATTCCTTCCTCAACCATCATTGAAATTACCCTATTTACTAGGACCATGGTCTTGCCAGAACCTGCCGCTGCTGATACTATTATATTTTTATCTCTTTCGTAAATCGCAGTCCTTTGACCATCGGTTAACTTAAGTTCAGTCATTTTCAACCTCCAAGTCATTTATGGTGAGATTTTTATCCATTTCCCTAAACCTAAAGCTGTCAATGGTCTTGTCAAACTTGCAAATTCCCTTGTAATCGCAATAGGTACAGGACGAATAATTTTTATCCTCCCTAAGGGGCGAGAGGTTGATTTTGCCAGCCCTTATGTCCCTTATCAAATCTTTCACCATATTTTTTATAAAAATACTTAGGTTTTTAAAATCGTCCTCACTTATTTTATAAGACTTCCTATTCCTTACAATTGGCGAAGTCTTGCCATTTGAGTCCCTGTCCATGAGGGTGAGAGCCTTGCCGTCCTTATCAAGTAAAATCCCATCTAGGGCAAATTTCTTATCCAGACTTGCAGCAAGTTTCTTCTCGTCAGCTATGGATTCCCCAAAACTTTCGATTTCATCCTTGAGGGAAATATAAAAAGCTCCGATTGGTTCGAGATTTTTTGGGTCTTCACTTACGGCAATCATGTAAATTATAAGTTGCAAATCCTTGCCATTTAGGATGGCAGCTAGGTTAAAGGCCTTAGAACCAGTCTTGTAATCAATTACCCTCACAAGATTTCCTAACATGTCAATCCTGTCAATCCTCCCCCTTAGGTAGGTATCTTTATCCACATATACTGGAGCGAAAAATCCGCCCTTGTCAAAGGATTCTTCAAAGTATTCGAGTTTGAAATCACCTTTTCTTAGCTGGTCAACAAGCTGTCTGGTATTTCTCTTGGCTGCTTGGTTAATATTTTTTAGGATGTACTTATTTTTAGGACTATCCTTCCTGGTGGAATCGAGGTTTTCATCAATTCCTTCCTCGAATTTGGCATCCAAAAGTGCGTTGATTTCCCCAAAGTCAACTTCATCTAAGTCCATGTCCTTGATTAGCCTTGACAAATCTTCAAAAGACTTGTGGACAATATTGCCTATGTCAAGGGCATCCACTTCGAAATCTTTTTCCACATCTGGACTTAGACCGTAGGCGATAAAGTGTTTGTAAGGGCAAGACGAATAGGTTTCGATTTCCGATACCGAATAGGCGTGTTTTTTATAAAGTTCTTGTCTTAGACTAGTCGCAAGAGGCGCCTTGTCATTATTGTAAAATAGACCTTTTTTTATCTTGTCATAGGTTTCTTCATTTTCTAAATCGTCCGGATTTTCCCTTAAATATGCCATGAAGGCTGTGGCAATTTCTTTATCTCTTTGTGTGAGCCTTTCCTTATTTTTTACTTTATTTATGACATCAAGTGTGTATTTTTTAAGGCTTTCCCTAGCAAAAATCGCTTCTGCACCTGGGTCTAGTAAAATATTTTTCTTAAGATTTGGGAAAATTTTTCTGATATCACGGATGACCAAACTTTCGTTTAAGTCCTTGCCTTCCTTATCCGACAAGGCGTAGGAAAGAATTAATTTTTCGCTCCTTGAAATAATCTTGTAAAGGTTTAAAAGCTCTGCCCTGTCACGGTCCTTAGCGTAAAGCTTTAGGTCGATGTGGTTTTTTTCAAGTTCTTCCACGTCGTCTGGGCTAATTAGGTAATCTTTGGCCTCATGGCTTGGAAAATACACATCATCCATGCCTAGCAAGAAATTAATTTTTTTATAAGAAACCCTATCC
>NZ_CAUPFR010000043.1:0-12657 GCF_963510575.1 uncultured Anaerococcus sp.
AATGAAGAGATTGCAGATATTATGGGTATTGAAGTTGATAAGGTATCTGAAATTAGAAAAATTGCACAAGAACCAGTGAGTCTTGAAACTCCAATTGGTGAAGAAGAAGATAGTCACTTGGGAGATTTTATCGAAGATGATACAGCAGTAGATCCAGGTGAAGCTGCTAATTATACAATGCTAAGAGAGCAATTAAACGATGTGCTTTCTTGTTTGGGGGCTAGGGAAAAACGAGTTCTTCAATTAAGGTTTGGACTTATCGATGGAACCCCACGCACACTTGAAGAAGTTGGCAAAGAATTTGATGTAACAAGGGAGAGAATTAGGCAAATCGAGGCCAAAGCCTTAAGGAAACTTAAATCTCCTAACAAAAGTGAATTATTGAAAGATTTTTTATAGATGGAAGATAAGAAAAGATTATTAGATATTATTAATATCTTAGATTCAAATAAAAAAATTATAGATGTGGGAACCGATCATGGATTGGTTCCTTTATATTTGGCAAAAAATAAGATTTCAAATGATATTACAGCAACAGACATATCTGCCCCAAGCCTTCAAAAATTAGTTGATAGACTAGACGATGACTTAAGAAAAGTAATAAAAACTAAAGTTACGGATGGTTTTAAGGGGCTGGAGGCGTGTGAAAATCAAGTGGCAATAATAGCTGGTATGGGCGCTAATACCATAATTGAAATTATCGAGGAAAGTTTAGGATTTTCAAAAAATCTTGATTACCTTGTTCTTGCGTCGAATGTAAATACTTATGAACTTAGACATTTCTTAAATAATCAGGGGTTCTATATAGAAAAAGATTTTTTATCCTACGAAAATAAAAAGTACTATGATATTTTGAAAGTTTACTACGGTAAAAAACAAAACTTAGCCTTTGAAGAATATTATTATGGTCTAACAGATATAGAAAATAAAAGTGACCTACTAAAGGAAAAACTTGTTATAGACAAGGAAAAAAATCTAGGGTTCCTAAAGGAAATAAAAGAAAAATCTCAAGATGAAAGAGCCAGCAAGAAAATTTCTGATAGGCTAAAAGCTATAAGAAAGGTAGAAGAAAGATGCAAATTTACGAACTAATAGAGAAATTAAATGAAAAATATCCATTTGATTTACAAGAAGAGTGGGATAATTCTGGCTTACAGCTAGGAAATCCAGACGATGAATTAAGGGGAGTTGTCCTATCCTTAGACCTAGAAGAAGAGGCTATAGACATGGCACTTGAAGATGGAAAAGCAAATTTAATCATAACCCACCATCCATATTTATTTAATCCTACAAAGTCAATTGATTTTAGGGATAGTTTCTATAATAGACTTCAAAGATGTATAAAAAATGACATCACCGTTTATGCTTTTCACACAAATTTAGATATAGCAGAAGGTGGGGTAAATGACAATCTTGCCAATATTTTAGGTCTTAGAGATGTTAAGAGTTTAGAAAGAGGAAAAGACCTTGGCCTTGGAAGATTTGGCTACATTGATAAGCAACCAGCTGAGATTTTTATTGAAAATGTAAAAGAAAAACTAGAAGCAAGCGGAATCGTGGTCTACGGTAATTATGAAAAAATGATTGATAAAGTAGGTCTTTGCGGTGGAGCAGGGTCCTTCCTTATAGAAGACGCTATAAACCAATCCTGCGACATAATTGTAACAGGAGATGTAAAATATCACGAGGCCATGGATATGTCAAATAAGGGCATAATAATTGCTGATGTGGGTCATTACGCAAGTGAGAACCATATTATTTTTAAGCTTGCAAAGGAAGTTGAACAAATAATTGGGAAGGAAGTTTACACTTTTTCGAAAACAGATAAGTTCAGATACTTCATTTAATTTTACTTTTATAACAAAAAGGGGTATCTTAACTAGGGAGTAAATCAGATAATCGCGGGGCGTAAGCAACGAGGAAAGTCCGTGCACCATAGAGCAAGGATGCTTGATAACGTCAAGTAGGAGTGATCTTCAGGCAAGTGCAACAGAAAGTATACCGCCAATTTTGGTAAGGTTGGAATGGTGAGGTAAGAGCTCACCAGCTGTCCTAGTGATAGGCAGGCTATGTAAACCCCATCCGGTGCAAGAACAAAAAGGACATTAGGAGGCTTGCTCGGCCCAGTCCGGAAAATGGTAGTTCGCTTGAGCTTATTAGCAATAATAAGCCTAGATAGATGATTATCCACGACAGAACACGGCTTACAGGTTTACTCTTTACATAATTAACACACAATTAGTTACAAAATTCTAATTGAATGTTTTTAAAATTACACTTATTGGTATAAATATTTTATAAAAATTGGGAAATTTACTTGAATTTTCATAATAAATATAAAATTACCAAAATAAGTGTAATTTTTTTGTAACTAATTATTGACATTTTTGTTAAAAAGTAATAGAATTAGTTTAGATTTCAAAATACAATAGACAATAAACATATACTATTCATGACAATTATGGAGGAGTAATTTAATATGAGTAAGAAAAATATAGGAGCGGCATTAACAGTTATAGTTGCATCGGCAGCCGTTGCAACAGCATATGCAGCTACTGTGACAGATTTAGAAAACGATAAACATACTAATTCTTTAATTACTGAAGAAAACAAGGAAGTTGAATCTTCTCGTTCCTTCGTTAAATCTGATTATACAAAAGAAGTTAAAAATACAAAGATTGCTGGTATAAAAAGAAACTCTAAAAAAGCTAGCCAAGAGATTAAGCAAGATATAATTATTGAAAAGACAGCTAAAACTCTTGTTCAACCTAAAATTGTAAAAGCTGAGAAAAAAGCTGAAGAAAAGGATTTAAAGGAAAAAGAAGATAAAAAACTTGTTGCCAAACAAGAAGAAAGCCAAGATAAAGTTGTTAGTTATGATGACAAAGATCTTGATGATCTAATCGAAGAAAAGGCACAGCAAGAAGTTAAAGACGTAGTTAGTTACGATGATAAGAAGATTGATGATTTATCTTCAAACAAAGCTAAAGCTGACCAAGCTCCTGTAGCAACTCAAAAACAAGTTGAAAAAAAGGTACAAGTACCAGTAATTTCAGATAAATTTGTAAATGTTCCAACTTTAAATATAAGAGCATCAAAAGACGCTACATCTTCAACAAATATCGTTAGAACTATCAAAGCTGGAGATAAACTTGTAGGACATGTTGAAGGCAACTGGTTCGTAACTACTGAAGGTTACATAAGCCTTGCTCATCTAGCAAATTACTATCCACAAGATTTAGTAAATCAAATTAAAGCTCAAGAAGAAGCAAAAAGATTAGAAGCTGAGGCTAAAAAAGCTAAAGAAGCAAAGGCTGCTGAGGAAGCTAGAATAGCTGAAGAAGCAAGAAAAGCATCAGAAGCTAAAAAAGCAGTTGAGGCTAAAAAAGCTGAAGAGGCTAAAAAAGCTGCTGAGGCCAAAAAAGCTCAAGAAGCTCAAAAGCAACAAGTAAAGCAAACAGTTAAACAAACAATAAAACAGACTGAGCAAGTAGTAGAGCAACAAGCAATTAATTATCAAGCTCCAGTTGGTCAAGGTGCTCAAGGTGCAGTAAACGCTGCAAGTCAATTTATTGGCTCTGCTTACGTTTGGGGAGCAGCTGATCCTAATGTTGGTTTTGACTGTTCAGGACTTACTGCTTATGCTTACAAACAAGTGGGTGTAAACCTACCACATAATTCTGCAGCCCAATTTAATAATGGTTATGCAGTAGATGTAAACAATTTACAAGTTGGAGACCTAGTATTCTTCTCATTTGGTGGTGAAAGCATTGACCACGTAGGTATAGTTACAGGATCTGATGGATCATTCATTCACGCATCTACACCACAAACTGGAGTTAGATATGATAACATATTTAACGGTTCATTCCAAAATGCATACAGAGGCGCTAGAAGAATATACTAATAAAATAAATGGATTAAATGCCCAGGGCAAAAGCTGTGGGCATTTTTTAATAGGAAAATTATGGAAATATTAACTACAAAAAAATTAAGAGAAGAGCTTATAAATAAGCTGAAAAACCACCATTTTGATAATAAAATTCTCCTAATAAGCAAGCAAGCTAATGAAGAAGTAATCCACTACAAGGAAGTTATCAAAAAACGTTGTGATGAATTTAATATAACTTATATAGATAAGGTTTTTGAAAATGAAAGCCAAGAAGAAATATTAGATTTTATTAATTCCTATGATAGAAAAGATGGTTTTATAATACTTGCTCCTTTCGGTGATGGCGAAGACTTATCCATGCTTAAAGAAAATATTAAGCTTAGAGACCTAGATTCCTTCACCTATAAGAGTTTGGGAAAAATTTTTGATGGAAAAAAAGAATCACTTCCTGCTACGGTAAGGGCGGTGGTTAGCTTTATGTACAGCGAAAAAATTGACTACAGGGGTAAGAATATAGTTGTAGCCAACAATACAAATGTAATTGGTAGGCCCCTTGCAATATACCTTGCAGCTAAAAGAGCAAGTGTTACTATTATAAATAGCCTAACAAAAAATCCTAAGTCTATTATTAAGAATTCTGACATATTTATTTCAGCTATAGGTAAGGCAGAATTTTTTGATAAGACATACTTTAGTGATGGCAGTTTTATAATAGATGTTGGAACTTCATATAAAAATGGTAAGATAATAGGAGATATAGATGTTAACTCAATCTCAGACCTGGATGTTAAATATTTAGGTAGTAAAAATGGGATTGGTTCAATTACAACAATAACTTTAGTGGAAGGACTCATTTATTAATGCCTATAGTAAATAATGAACAAGATTTGAAAAGATATAATGATTTTGTTAGAAATTCAGAATTTGCAAGACCTATGCAAGATACAAATTGGTCAAAAATAAAAAGCAACTGGACTCATGACTATGTTTACCTTGAAGAAAACAAACAGATAATTGCAGCTATGTCTGTAATCGGTATCAAGAATACCAATGGAAAACACTTTTTATATGCTCCAAGAGGTCCTGTATGCGACTTTAGAGATATACAGCTAGTCGAAGCCCTCATTAAAGAAGCTGAGCCCCTTAGAGAAAAATATGATGCTTTTTTATTAAGGATGGATCCAGAATTAAACTTTGATGAAAAATTGGTTTACGATTACAGAAAAATGGGCTATGACTTTAGGACTGTAGGTATAGATACACATTCTTTTACCCAACCAAGATATAATATGATTATCGATTTAACCGCTCATGATGAAGATGAAATTTTTGAGAGTTTTTCATCAAAGGGTAGGTATAATGTTAGAAAATCAATTAGGTCTGGAATTAAGACAATTTGTAAAACAGATGAAGAAAGCCTAGATATATTTTATGACCTAACAAAAATCATGGCTGGAAGGCAAGGGATAGGTCATAGACCAAAGGATTACTATCAAAGATTAATAACATATCTAGGTGGAAAAATTTTTGTATCATACTTTGAAGATAAGGCCTTATCGGCATCGCTTTTAATTCCTTATGGCAGAAAAGTTTACTACCTCTATGCAGCAAGCTCAAATGAGATGAGAAATAAAATGCCTAATTATAATATGATTTGGACAGAAATACAGTGGTGTCTTGAAAATGATTTTGACTACCTTGACCTTGGTGGCACTTTTAGTCTTGACACAAATGATGGTCTCTATAGGTTTAAGCAGTCTTTCTGCTATCCTGATAAGTATTCAAACTTTATCGGTGAACTAGATGTAGTTTATGATAGGGAAAAATACGAAGAATTTCTTATAACTAAGTAAAATAAATCAATGAAAAATCCCCTCGCTTGAGGGGATTTTACTTATCTAAATCGTGAGCAACCTTAATTGCTTCTTCATATTCAGGAAGGTCAGTGTTTTGCTCCAAGTATTGGACGTATTTTATTGTATTGTCCTTATCTACAACAAAAACAGAACGATTTAAAAGTTTTAATTCTTCGATTAAAGTGCCGTATTTGGTAGAAAAATCTCTGCAGTTGTAATCTGATACAAATTTAATTTTATCAGTTTTTTTAACTTTCTTAAACCTTTGTTGGGCAAAAGGTAAGTCGTTTGAAACGGTAACTACAACTATATTTTTTGAAAAATTCTCAGTCGCTTTTTGAAACATTTTTGTTTGAAGTTCACAAACATCTGTATCTAGCGAAGGTACTACAGATAAGATTTTGATTTTATCTCCTTCTTCATCATAAAAATTATATTCGGTCAAATCCATTTTATCAGCCTTGAAATCTGGGGCCTTATCACCAATTTTTAGTTCTTTTCCTAGGACTGTTATATCAACAGTTCCAAATTTACCATGTCTTGCCATATTAAACTCCTTAAAATCTTATACACACTTTCACTTATATTTTATATCAAAGAGGTATTTTTATCAATTAAATCATAAAATAATTAGATTTTTAGATGTTGTAAATAGGCATGAATGAGGTATAATTAGCTAGTATGAACAATTAAGGAGGCAAAATGGCTAAAATAGTTTTACAAGCAGAAAAAAGAGAAGCTACTGGTAAAAATCAAGTTAAGAAAATTAGAAAAAATGAACTTATCCCAGGAGTTATCTATGCTAAAAATCAAGAAAATGTAAATGTTCAATTTACAGCTAGAGATTTTGAAAAAGTACTTAGACAAGCTGGAACATCTACTATTATTACATTAGATATCAACGGTGAAGGCAAGGAAGTTCTTATAAAGGAATTCGCTAGCCATCCATATAAAAACCAATTTTTACATGTTGATTTCCAAGCAATCGATCAAAATCAAGCAATCAGAGTTACTGTACCAGTAGTTCTACTTAACAGAGATGATATGAATGAAGTTAACGGTGTATTAGTACAAAATCTTGAAACTGTAGAAGTTGAATGTTTACCAAAATACATCCCACAAACAGCTGAAATTGATGTTAAAGAGTTACAAATCGGTGATAATAAAACTGTAGCAGATCTTGATATAGCATCAAACGAAAACATCACAATCCTTGTAGAAGAAGATGAAGTTGTTTGCTCATTACAAGAAGTTTCTGAAGAAGTAGCAGTTGATGAAGATGCTGAAGCAGCAAGTGCAGCAGATGTACCAACAGTTAATGAAACTGAAGCAGACGAAGAAGACGCAGAATAATTTATAAAACCATTAGTCTTAGAAGAAAGACAATGGTTTTTTTATTTGCCTAAATTTAGTAAAAAATATAAGCTAGACTTAATTTGTAAATTTATAGTATAATAAAAGTATGAATGGAAAATTTATAGTTTTTGAAGGACCTGATGGGTCTGGCAAAACCACAATAATCAAAAAAGTTAAAGAATTGTTAGAAAATAAAAATTACTCTATATCTTATTATAGGGAACCAGGTGGCACTGGCATATCTGAAAAGATTAGGTCTATTATTATAGATAATGAAAATTATATGATGGATCCTAAAACAGAAGCACTTTTATTTGCGTCATCCAGAGCCCAACTTGTTGCAGAAAAAATAATTCCAGATCTTAAAGCTGGCAAGATAGTAATTTGTGACAGGTTTGTCATGTCATCCTTGTTGTACCAAGGACTTGGTAGATCTTTGGGTATAGATAATATAAAAAAAATAAATGATTTTGCTACTGGTGACCTTAAACCAGACTTAACCATATTTTTAAATATAGACTATAAGACAGCACTTGAAAGGAAAAGAGCAAATTTTTCTCCAGATAGGCTGGAAAATGAAGATTTTTCCTTCCACAAAACTATATTTGATGGTTACTTAAAAATGGCTGATTTATATAAGGACGAAATAAAAAAAGTGGATGCAAGAAAATCTATTGATGATTTGACAGAAGATGTAATAAATATAATATATCAATTATTGGAGGATTAAAATGAAATTATTGGTTGCTATAGTACAAGACGCAGACGTTAACTTTTTGATAGATGCACTTACAGAAGAAGGATACAGGATAACCAAACTTTCTACCTCAGGTGGATTCCTTAAAAAAGGCAATACAACATTACTAATAGGTGTAGAAGAGGCGAAACTTGATGATGCTCTTGCAATTATCGAAAAAAATTGCAAGAAGAGAAATACAACCACAACAATTATAAACCCAACAGGGGAAAGTTCGCTAATAAGCTCAACAGTTCCAATAGAAATAAGTGTTGGGGGAGCTACTATTTTTATAATTGACGTAGAACAATATATACAGCTATGAGCATCTTAGATAGGCAGTTAAAAAATAACACTTTATCTAATGCCTATATAATTGAGGGAGAAGACAAAAATTATAACTTAGTCTACGCTAAAGACTTCGTAAAGAAAGTTTTTGCATCAAAGGATATAAGTACAAATTTAGAAATAAATCCAGATATAGAAATAATTGATAAAGACATAATAGATATAGGAACTATTAGGTCTTTGATCAAAGATATGGTAATTAGACCAGTTAATAACAAAATTAAAATTTATATAATTCACAATGCTCAAAATTTAAGGGTAGAAGCGGCAAATGCTATGTTAAAAAGTCTGGAAGAGTTAAAGGCCTATAGCCTAATAATTTTTACAGTTGATAATATAGGCAGAATCCTACCTACAATCAGGTCAAGATGCCAATTAATATCATTAAATACGACAAATAGCCAAGTAGGGATAGACATGGATAAGCTATCTGAAATTTTTTCAAAAGTTTATGCGGGTGATTTATCTGCCTATTATAGAGAAAGAGACTTTTTGTTGTCATTTAAGGAAGATAAATCGAGCTTAATCGAAGGTATTATAAGGATTTTATCTGATATAATAGGCAATAAATATCTCAGAAAATCAGATTTTGCTACTTATCACTATAACATAGAAAGGCTTAGGAAAATTAATTTAACCAAGATAGAAAGACTTTTAGAAAGAATTGAGAAAATTAATAGGTCTTTTAGAAATAATATAAATTTTGAATTGGGTGTTGAGAATATTTTTTTAAATATATATAGAGAAGGCAGGCAAGGTTAATGAATGTAGTTGGAATAAGATTTAAGGACGCTGGGAAAATATATTATTTTTCCGCGAACAATTTAATTCTAAACTTTAAAGATAAGGTAATAGTTGAGAGTTCTAATGGTTTAGAACTTGCAGAAATTGCTTTAGCTAATATAGATATAGATGAAAATAAGTTTAATAAAACTCTTTTACCAGTAATAAGAAAAGCTACGGAAAGAGATTTAGAAATTTATGAAGAAAATGTAAAAGATTCGAAAGAAGCAATTTTAATAGCTCAAGAAAAGGCGAATTATTATAAGCTAAAAATGAAAGTTGTTGATAGCGAATATAGTTTTGATAGGACAAAGATTACATTTTATTTTACGGCTGATAAAAGAGTGGATTTTAGACTCTTAGTAAAAGATTTGGCGGCAGTTTTTAAAAATAGGATTGAATTAAGGCAGATAGGTGTGAGAGATCATGCAAAGCTTAAAGGGTTTCACGGCACCTGTGGTCAAAAGTCCTGTTGTTCACGTTTTATGACGGAATTTTCACCACTTTCTATCAAGATGGCAAAAGACCAGGGGATAACCCTTGATCCAGCAAAGATTTCTGGTGTATGTGGTAGACTTATGTGTTGTCTTTCTTTCGAGGAAGAAAATTATTTAAAAGCAAAAAAATATATGCCAAAACCTGGAAGTAAGGTTCAAACTGAAGACGGAATCGGGACTGTCCTTAGCAATGATTTTGTAAAAGAGCTTTGCAAGGTAAGGGTGATGACAGAAGATGATGTGGAGATAGAGGAATACTACAAGGCAGCTGACTTGGTCAAATGTGAATGATAATCATTATTAATTTGAATAAATAATCATTTTTCCTTCTAAATTAAGTATAAAACTATAAAAAAAGTTGACATAATCTGTATATAGTTGTATACTAATCATATAACAAATTAGGAGGAAATTATGGCATATAAAATAGATGAAAATACATGCATTTCTTGTGGTTCATGTGAAGGTGAATGCCCAGTTGGAGCAATTGCTCAAGGTGATGCAGCATATGAAATCGACGCTGATGCTTGTATAGATTGTGGTTCTTGTGCAGCTGTTTGCCCAGTAGAAGCAATCGACCAAGAATAATTTTTACTACATAAAAAACAAAGACTCCCTCGGGAGTCTTTTTATTTTTGATTTTTTATCAAATTAAAAATTTCTCATAGATATGGCATCCTTATTAGTGTAAATTTGGTGGTATCATTACCGATTTTGAATGTGAATTAGGGTATTTATATTTTTCAAAAATTATTTTAAAAAATAATAAAAAACATTGTTAAAATCAAGTAATTTGATATAATTATATAATGGAGTTGTTATGGATATAGAAATAATAATTAATCAAATTTACAATTTAATATTAGACAACCAGTTTGTAGGTTATGCAATAGTAGCCTTTGTTGTTTTGCTTTTATTTTTTATTATATCAAAAACATTTAGAAAGTCTGGCCTGTTTTTACTTGCGACTACCATTCTTATAGACTACACCATAAGGTCCTTGCCTTTTGATATTTACACATATTATCCATTGGCTTACAAGGTTATAGGTGGTATGTATGTAGCAGGTTTTATGAATTTTCTTTTAAGGGTTCTGTTAATGCTAATTAAATTAAGCAGAAGGAAAAGCTTAGAAGAAAACGAATCTAGTCTGAAAAAATTTATGAATTTTACAGGCATTGGACCTTTTTTCTTGATGTTGATTATTAATTTGATAAATTTTAATAATTTCATTCCTAAAAATATCATTTCACTTTTGACAAGCCTATCTTTCTTGTTCATGGCTTTTAGGACCCTCTATTCGACTTACTTATATTTGAGCGAAAAGGAAAGTTTACCTATTAGTGACAATATGAATTTTGATGACATTAAAGCCTATCTTTATACACCGGATGACGAGTCAAGTAAAAATAAAGGCAGGGTCTTAAGAAGAAGTTTGAAAAAGGATGAGAAAAATGAAGGTATAATTGAAAACCATGGAGACAGTAAGAAAAAGCTTACAAATCCTATTTCTATCTCTGCTATAAATAAAAGTGCTAAAAATATGGAGATGCTTAAAAGTTTTGAAAAAGATTTGTCTGATAAGGATGTAATCAAGTTAATAGAAGAATCAAATCCTAATATAACAAAAATCACCCTTACAAATTTAAAAACAGGTGACGAACATTCTTATATGAGCTCTAAGGCTAACTTTCATGTTGAAGAAAACCACGAATACAAAATTACTTTAAGTTTTGACGAGTATAATGATTACGACTATGGTAGGTTTATGGATCTGCTTATTGCCTATGGAGTGGATAAGGAAATATATAAGTTTGAACTTACAATCATCTCTAGATTTAACCAAAACTTTAAATTGGTATTTTTTGACCCAAGTCAAATTGTAGATATGGATAAGGATGGGAATTTAAGTCCATCTGGCAAAGATATTTCGATGAATTTCCCAAAGTATAAGATAAATTTTATCAAGGGGAATTATTAAATGATTGAAAATAAAAAAAATCTTGAAATTTGGCAAGCTAATCGAAAATACCTTACAAGTGGACATTTAAAGTTTATTGCTTGTGGGGCTATGCTTTTAAGCCACTTGGCCCAGTCAGGTCTTATGTATCAAATGGGGTACATCAAGCTTGCTGACCTCTTTATGCTTATTGGGCGAATTCCTATGCCACTTTTTTGTTTTATGTCGGTTCAGGGGATAAGTTTGAGCAAAAATCGTGAAAAATATTTGCAGAGACTTTTCCTTTTTGCATTGATTTCAGAAATACCCTTTGATCTAGCCTTTAGTGACAATATTTTTGATTTTTATAGTCAGAATGTATTCTTTTCCCTATTTTTGGGAGTTTTTATGGTTTACCTATGGGAAAAAATACGGGAGTTTAAGTTAAAAAAGGTCTTTAAATTAGGGCTTATTATTTTGATTTTTTTGGCTATATATTTTTTAGCAGAGTTTTTCATGACAGACTATGATTCAAAGGCGATTATTGCTATTGGCCTTATATATCTTGCTAAAAACAGTAAGGTCTTAACAGCTTTAGCAATTTTATTTGGCTTTGCTTTCGAGGCAACAGTTGCTGGTTTTGACTTATCAATACCCTATATTGTTTACCTATCAATTCCACTTATTCTTTTATATAATGGCAAGAGAGGTACTTATAACAAGTGGTATTTTTATGCCTTTTATCCAGTCCATTTGATACTTATTTATTTATTGAAGATTATATTATTGTAAGGAAAATATGAAAATTTTAGAAATTTTATCAAAAGAATTAAATATTAGCGAAGAAAGAATTGAAAATGTAATTAAACTTCTAGATGAAGGCTCAACTGTAGCCTTTATCGCAAGATACAGGAAGGAAGTTACAGGCAATCTTACTGATGTAGAGATAAGAGAAATCGAAAAAAATCTTTCTAGACTCCGCAATATAGAAAAAAGACAGGAAGAAATTATAAAGTTAATTGATGAAAAAGGTCAGTTGACAGATGAGCTTAGGGAGGAAATCCTAGCAAGTAATTCCTTAACAATTCTCGAAGATATTTATGCTCCATATAAGTCAAGAAGAAAGACCAGAGCAGATATAGCTAGAGAATTTGGTTTAGAGGAATTTTTGGATAAGCTCCTTACAGAAATATCTAGCGAAGATGAAGCATTAAAGACCGCTACAACCTACCTAAAAGAAGGTCTAGAAG
>NZ_CAUPFR010000044.1:0-12573 GCF_963510575.1 uncultured Anaerococcus sp.
GCTTATGAATGAGTCAGCCAAGGTCTTTTTAAATAAGGACGAAAAGGTGAGACTCGATAAATTAATTGATGATAAGGAATATAAACTTGCCCTAAAGGAGGCAAGGATTTTATCTAGGTCAAAAAGCTTGGCACTTGATGTAAATTCCTACCACCTAAAGATTTTCCTCGACCCAATCTATGATGAAGGCAATATGGGTTTTGTCGTAATTATCATAGATTATTCAGAAACTAGGAAGGCGGAGCTTATGAGAAGGGAATTTTCTGCCAATGTCACCCACGAATTAAAAAGTCCCCTTACATCTATAAATGGCTATGCAGAGCTAATTTCCACAGGGATTGCCAAGAAAGAAGACGTTAAGAAATTTGCCCAGATAATTTTTGATGAGGGAAACAGACTCCTTGAAATAATTGATGATATCCTAAGGCTATCAAAACTTGATGAAAAGGGTCATGATATGGCCAAAACTCATGTAGATATCAAGGAAGAGATGGATATTATTATTGATAAGTATAGGCAAAGTTCAGACCAAAGAAAAATAAAAGTAGTAAATAATTTGACTTATATTAGGCTGTTTACAGTTAAAACTCTTTTTGTGGACCTCCTATCAAATATTTATGAAAATGCCATCAAATACAACAAGGAAGGTGGGTCTATAGAAATTTATTCGATTCTTATTGATAGGTCGCTAAGGATTTTTATAAAAGATACCGGGATAGGAATTTCTAGCGCTGACCAAAAAAGAGTTTTTGAGAGATTTTTTGTTGCAGATAAATCAAGGGATAGGAAGGTGAAATCCACAGGACTTGGCCTATCAATAGCCAAGCATTTAGCTGATAGTTTGGGATTTAATTTGGATTTAGAAAGCAAAATTGAAGAAGGCTCTACTTTTATTATAGAAATACCTATGAATGATATGGTATAATCTATGTTGAAATATTTCGTTATATTTGATACAATCATAGTGAGAATATAAAAAGGAGACTAAGATGAAAGTAATTATATGTTCATGTGCAAGATGCACAGCTCACGGTAATGAATATTTGCATGATTCAGCAGAACTTGTAAAGAAGGATGTTGAGATTGCTTACGAAGTCGATAATTTAGGAAAAGCTCCTGAAATTGAAATAATTTATAAGAACGTTATGGATGAAGTCGAAGATTCAAAAAGATTATCACCTATAGTAAAAATAGATGAAGAGTACATAACCAAGGCTAAACCAGAAGTTCTTATGGAAAAAATGTATGCTGCTCTCAAAGTAGAGAGGGATAAGAGAAGGTTAGAAGTAAACAAATAAGAATTGGTTAGTTGAGGTGTTAAATGAAAGAATCGTACATAGATATATTAAATATTAGAAGGATGGCCTTCGAGGCAATTGCAAAGATTGCCTATGAAAATAGACCGCTGACAGATATAGGAAATGAAGTTTATAATATTTTACCAGGTGAAGAAGCATCTTACAGGGAAAATATTTTTAGAGAAAGAGCTGTAATGGGCGAAAGACTTAGGATGTGTATAGGTCTTGATGCAAGAACAGCTGACAAGACAGAAGCAATCACAGCTGGTCTTGCTGATATGGATGTTGATAGGAGAATTTACCATCCACCATTAGTTTCTGTAATTAAGATTGCCTGTGAGGCATGTCCAGAAAATAAGGTTACAGTTACAGACCAATGTCATGCTTGTATAGGTCACCCATGTGTAAATGTTTGTCCTAAAAATGCTGTAAGCTATTCATCAAAGGGTGCAAAGATAGACCAAGATAAGTGTATCAAATGTGGTAAGTGTGTAGAAGCATGCCCATATAATGCCATTAACCACCAAAAAAGACCATGTGCGGAAAGCTGTGGTGTAAAGGCAATCAAATCAGATGAACTAGGACGTGCATCAATCGATGAAAATAAGTGTGTGGCTTGTGGTAGGTGTATAATTACCTGTCCATTTGGAGCTATATCAGACAAGGGAGAAATTTACCAATTAATCAAATCTCTCCAATCAGATAGAAAGGTATATGCTATAGTAGCCCCATCCTTTGTAGGCCAATTTGGTGCAAATGTAAGTCCAAAACAAATCAGAGAAGCTGTTAAAATGCTAGGCTTTGATGATATGATAGAAGTAGGTCTAGGTGCTGACCTTACAACAATGAACGAAGCACACGAGTTCTTAGAATCTGTGCCAACAGGTAAAATACCATTTATGGGTACATCTTGCTGCTTCTCATGGAAACTTATGGTAAGGAAGAATTTCCCAGATATAAACGATAAGATTTCTGAGTCATCTACACCTATGATTTACTCAGGTAAGCAAATGAAAAAACGTGATCCAAACTGCGAAGTAGTTTTCATTGGCCCATGTATTTCTAAAAAGCTTGAAGCCCTTGAACCAGAAGTTGCAGAAGTTATCGACTTTGTAATTACCTATGAAGAGCTTTTGGGTATGCTTCTTGCTAAGGGTATAGAGCCAGCTGAAATAGAAGTAGAAGAAGATATCATGGATGCTTCTCAAACAGGTAGGTACTACGCTGTAAGCGGTGGTGTTGCCCAAGCTGTTGAAAAGAGAATCCACGAAATAGACTCAGATGCAGTAGTAGAAATGGAAAATGCGGAAGGTCTAGCTGACTGCGTGAAACTTGCCAGAATGGCTAAACTTGGCAAGATGAATGGCAAGCTAATCGAAGGAATGGCTTGTATGGGTGGTTGCGTTGGTGGACCTGGTACAGTTGTTGATATCAAAAAATCTGGAAAGGCTGTTAAAGATTTCTCAGCAGCATCAATCTTTAAATCACCAGCAGACAATACAAATATTCCAGCAGAAGATAGGCCAAACGATAGTGTCTTACAAAAATAAATATTAAAATTATTTAAGGGGCTGTTGCACAATGAATAAATCGTCCCAATATCATCATGAGAACCTCTCGTGAAGTTTCACCTCCTCGAGCCGGCGGGCTAAACATGAAACTTTGAGAGAGAACCTTATGATGATGGGACGATAATTATTCACAATTTGCAACAGCCCCTTTTGGTGGACAAATCTCAAAGATTTTTAGGAATCAAATCCGTGGAGACATGGTAGTAGGATTTTAGAAAATAGGAAAGTTTAGGAGTAAAGAAATTTTTTTGTTGATTCTACTCCTGTAAGGAGGATTTTTTCCTAAAAATTAGATTAAAGAGATCTCTTTAATAACTTTTTTCTTTTAAGTTTATTATCATTTTCTATTTATTTTTTTATCTGCTTGGAAAAATTCACTCCTAAATTATATTTATGTATTTTATCGTATTTCTCTTAGGTTTTAGTTGTTTTTTTAATTTAAATTAGAAGCTAAAAAAACAAAAAAAATTTTATAAAAAGTATATATTTTCCTAAAAAAAGGGTGTATAATAGAAAAATAAAAAAATTATAAAATCATATATGTAAGAAGGATAAAGAATGAAAATAGGGAAAAGAATTTTTGCATTTGTAACTTCATAAACTATAGTTACATCAAATATTAGTCCAGTTTTTGCAGGAAAATATGAAAGCGAATACGATGATATAAACAAAGACAATAGGTATCCCCTAGTAGATAATAGGGTTATAAACAATCTTCCTAATGAAGAAATTTATGATTTAAAAGAAGATGGAAGTCCTGTCGGGGACTCAACTCCTAAAGATTTAAAAATTAAGGCTAATTTGAGCCTAGAAAATGACAATAAAGTTAAGATAGATCTTCCAATCAAGCTTTATAAAAATATTTACAGAGCACTAGACGATGGTGATAAACCTAATATTGTCAAGAATGATGAATTTTTAAGAGATTTTGTAAAGGTAAGTCTAGTGCCAACAAATTTGGCGAAAGATAGGCAAGAAAAAGTCTACTATGTAAATCCAAAAGCTAAGGTAAGTATCCCTACAGATGACCCAATAGCAGAAGATAGGAAATATTCATTTGCAAAATGGTATTACCTAAATGACCAAAATGAAAAAGTGGAAATCAAGCCATCTGACAGGAACCAATTCCCTAAAGATACTAAGATATATGCTTCTTATAGGAGTGGCATGGGAGAAATTGCTCCACTTAAACCAAGTGTTAAAGAAATTGTTAAAAATATTGGCGATAGCCTGACAGATGTTGACTACAAGAAGGCAATCACACCAGCTCAAGGAAAAGAAGTTGAAAGTGTTCAAATTATTGAAGATGATATTTCTAAGAGGGTGAAGACAACAGAGGCTGGAGAATATAAAGAAAAAGTCTATTACAAAGATGGATCTAGCTATACAGTTGATGTACCTGTTATAGTAAATGCTGATTATCTAGAAAAAACTGATGACTCTATTCAAAAACCAGATGATAAACTTGATGACAAGGTAAAAGTAAAACCAAGCGATGAATCGGATGATAAAGTAGAAGTAAAACCGAGCGATGAATCGGATGATAAAGTAGAAGTAAAACCAAGCGACAGATTTGATGATAAATTAGGAAATGATCCAAAAGATAAGGATAATTCAATTAATAAGGATAATTCAAACAATAAGGATTATTCAAAAGAAAAAGGAAATAATCCAAATCAAATAGAAAAAGCTGATAATGAAATAGTTGAGATACAAGCAAAGATTGATCAGACTGTGGATAAGATTGAAAATACTGCTGGAAAAATATCGGTAAATGTATCAGCAAGCCTTGATAAGGGTTTGGCTAGGACAAAGAAGGCCGTAGCCAGAATCTTAAACCCACACACTGGTATTATAGGCAACTATGAAATCTACCTAGGCTTGATGGCAGTATCTAGTGTCGGATTATTCTTTACAAAAGAAAAAAGAATAAGGATGAAGAATAAAATCAAAAGATCGTAAGCAATAGCTTGCGGTCTTTTTTTGTCAAATTGTGGGTTGGTGTAGAAAAGCGATTGCAAATCTCCTATAAAGGTGAATTTATTTAGGTTTGTAAACCAAGAAAACAGTCTTACTTAATTTTGAAAACCGTATAGACAATTAAAAAGAAGAATGGAACATGAATAAGATTTATAATTTAATAAATATTATGGTTTTTAAAAGTATTTACGGATAAAATCTGATACTGAAAATCAATTGCGTGGTTTTATTTCCTATGATAAAATGAAATTATAGAATTTTTAAACGAGGTGGTTTATGGTTAACAAAAAGCTTGTAGGAATCCTACAGGGATCAAAAAAATACTTGTACCTAAATTTACTTTTTAGGTTCGTAGCGCTTTTTATGCAAATAGGCATAGTTTGCATCTTTGGCGAAGTGATTTCCAAGGTCTTTAGCCAAAAAATTGGAGATATAAACTTAATTAGGATACTTATCTATGGCCTTGGATTTGTACTTGTAAAACTTTTTTGCCAGTACCTGGTAACTAGGATTTCCTTTTCTTCTACAAAATTTATCAAGGAAAAAATGAGGAAAATTATTTTCGCTAAGCTCATGGATGATAGGATTGGTTTTGAGGAAAATCTTCCTAGCTCGGCTATTTTGCAATTAGCAGTTGAGGGAGTAGACCAGTTGGAAATTTATTTCACATCCTATCTGCCACAACTATATTATTCCCTATCATCTGCCCTAATTATTTTTGGTTTTATAGCTTAAATAAGTATAAATTCGGCCCTCACCCTCTTGATTTGCCTACCACTCATTCCACTTTCCATAATTTTAATCCAAAAAATTGCCAAAAAGCTTTTGGGTTCCTACTGGACATCTTACATGAGCTTGGCAGATATTTTTCTAGAAAACTTGGAAGGTCTAAATGAATTAAAGTCTTATGGAGCTGATTCCTATAGGCAAGACTTGATGGATGATTTTGCAGAAAAATTCAGAAAGGCAACCATGAGAGTTTTGGTTATGCAATTAAATTCAACATCTGTTATGGATATTATAGCCTACGGTGGAGCTGCTGCTGGTATTGGAGTTGCCCTTATGGAATTTAGTCAAAGAGATATAAATATCTTTGGCCTTGTCTTTATAAGTCTTTTGGCCGCAGAATTTTTCCTACCTCTAAGGCTTCTTGGTTCATATTTCCACATAGCTATGAATGGAATAGCAGCTTCAAACAAGCTAATGGTCTTAATTGATAGCCTTGATAGGGACTTGGGAAGTGAAAACTTAAATGGGGGGAAAATCCAGATGAACTTCGAGGAAGTGGATTTTTCCTATGATGACCAAAGGCAAATCCTTGAGGGGATTAATATTGAAATTAAAAGCGGAGAAATGGTCAGCCTTGTTGGCCTAAGTGGGTCTGGCAAGTCAACAATTGCCAAACTAATCAAGGACCCAGGTCTTACTTACAAAGGGAAAATTTTGATAAATGGTCTTGAGAAAAAATCCTACGATCCAAAGACCATCCACAAAAAGATAATAAAGGTAGACTTTGATGGCAGAGTCTTTAAGGGAAGTCTTAGGGATAACCTAAAAATTGCGGGTAGGGCCCTTACTGACAAGCAAATGCTAGATGCCCTAAAGAAAGTTAACCTATACGAATTTTTCAAAGATCAAAAGGGGCTTGATACAGAAATTTTGGAAAATGCTTCAAACTTATCCGGTGGACAGAGGCAGAGACTTGTCCTTGCCAGAGCCTTTTTGTTTGATGGGCTCTTGTATATTTTTGATGAGGCAACTAGCAACATTGATGGACCAAATGAGGCTCAAATTATGGGCATAATTGAAAAACTTGCCAAGGAAAAAGCAGTCTTAATTATTTCCCACAAGCTAATAAATTTAGTTAATAGCGATAGGATTTATTTCCTAGAAGACGGCAAAATCCAAAATTCAGGCAATCACGCATACTTATATGAATCTTGTGAGGCTTATAAAAATATTTTTAACAAACAAGAAGAGCTTTGTTCTTATGCAAAGGGGGTAGGTTATGAAAAATAGAAGATCTGGCTTTGCCATTATGAAAAATATGATAGGTCTTGTTGGCGAATTAAAACCTCTTATGGCCTTAGCAATTCTTATCGGAAGTCTTGGTCATCTCTGTGCAAGCTTCGTAACAATCCTTGCAGGATACGGGATTTTGTCAAATTATACAAATGATGGGAAGACCTTATTTATAATCAAGATAATGCTTGCCTTTGCCGTTCTTAGGGGGATTTTCCACTATATAGAACAATACGCCAACCACTACCTAGCCTTTAAAATCTTGGCGAAAATCAGACACCTAGTCTTTGAAAAAATGAGAAGTCTTGCCCCAGCAAAACTCGCTGGTAAGGATAAGGGCAACCTCATAAGTCTGATTACATCTGATATAGAATTGCTAGAGGTATTTTACGCCCACACAATTTCTCCAATCGGTATAGCGATTAGCTATTTGATTTTTATGGAAATTTTCATAGGAAGTTTTTCTGTTTACCAGGCTATTTTGGCCTTTTTTGCCTATGCTAGTCTTGGCATCCTAAGTCCAATCCTAATTAGCAAAAAAAATGCAAGCCTGGGTCTTGACCTTAGAAATAAAACCGGAGATTTAAACTCCTTTGTACTTGAAACTATCAGAAATATGGACGAAGTAAAACAATTTGACCTAAAAGATAGACAGGATTTTATCCTTAGGAAAAAATCTAGGAAGTTAAGGGCCACTGCCAACAAGCTTGACCAGATAAAGGCAGGGTCAGAAGTCCTAATCGGGGGCTTGATTCTTGGATTTTCCTTTGCCATGCTATTTTTATCCCTCATCCTCTACAAAAAAAATATTGTAGACCTAAAGGGCTTTATCATCCCAACCATAGCTATGTTTTCAAGCTTTGGTCCCTTTGTTGCCCTATCTAACCTTGGTAATATCTTATCCCACACCCTTGCAAGTGGGGATAGGGTCTTAGATCTTTTAGAAGAAGCGCCAATGGTAGAAGAAGTATTGGGAAATCAAGAAAAAGAAGAATTCGAATCTGCAGAAATTGATCATATTTCCTTTGCCTATGGCCAAGAGAAAATCCTCGAAGATTTTTCTTTAAATATAGATAAGGGAAAGATTTTTGGACTTTATGGCAAAAGTGGGTCTGGAAAATCAACCCTCTTAAGGCTCTTAATGAGGTTTTGGGATGTAGACCAGGGTCAAATTAGGATTAATAATGAAAATATAAAAGAAATCCCAAGTAAGAAACTAAGGAAGATGCAAAGTCTCCTTGCCCAAGACACCTATATTTTTAACATTAGCTTAAAAGATAATATCAGACTTGCGAAATTAGCTGCTACAGAGGAGGAAATAATAGAAGCAGCCAAAAAAGCTTCCATCCATGACTTTATTTCATCACTCGCAGATGGTTATGAAACAAGGGCTGGGGAACTAGGTTCGACTTTATCAGCAGGAGAAAGGCAGAGAATTGGCATAGCCAGGGCTTTCCTCCACGACTCAGACCTCATGCTCTTTGATGAACCAACTAGCAACCTTGATATCTTAAATGAGGCAAGTATCCTAAAATCGATTAAAGAAGAAAGTAAGGACAAGACAGTTCTCCTTGTAAGCCACTCCTTATCTAGTTTATCCATAGCTGATGAAAAAATCCAAGTCAAGGCTAGGAAAAATTCATAAGCCTATTTGTCTTTATATATCAAAATTGATATAATAAGAAAATAAGACTAAAAGAGAGGTTCTTATGGGACAAACTACATTGATGCTCATGATAATAACCATCATATCAAAGGTTTTTGGCTTTGCCAGAGAGGCAGTGATGGCATCCTTTATCGGAGCAGGTGACTTAAAAAGTGTTTATACAACAGCAAATACCCTCCCAGTAGTGGTATCAAACTTCGTGGCGATGGGTATTATTTCGGGTTTCATCCCTATATATAACAAGGCAAAAAACGAAGAAGGCGAGGAGGCCGCAGAGGAATTTACATCAAATGTTTATAATATTTTGATGCGCTTTGCCCTCTTTGCAGTAATTTTTGGGATAATTTTCGCAAGGCCATTTTCAAAAATCCTAAGCCCTGACCTTGAAGGTGAGTGGCTCGACCTTGCGACAAATTTCACCAGAATAATGATGTTCGCAGTCTTTGCCTACTTGTATTCTGCGATTTTTAGGGGTTATCTAAACCTCAAGGGCAATTTCTTTGACCCAGCCATCACTGGTATTTTGATGAATATTGTAATCATCATTTTCACAGTCCTAACAGGTATAACTGGAAACCCATACTTGCTCATAGTTGGAGCTCTTTTGGGAAATGTTTTGCAATATATTTTATTCCCAAAAGCAGTAAGGCAGGCTGGATTTGACCACAAAAAGATTATAGACATCCACAATAAATACGTAAAAAATCTGATGATTGTAGCTGTGCCAATAATTATTTCGTCAGCTGCTGGTGAACTTTCCATCATAGCAGATAACTCTATGGCCTCATACTTTTTTGGCAAGGCAGCCATTTCTAAATTGTTTTATTCAAAAACCATGCTTACCCTAATTACAGGTGTAATCACAGTTTCTGTTACAACAGCGATTTTCCCAAAGATTGCCTCCCTTGGTCAATCTGGGCAAATCAAGGAAATGAAGGCCTCAATCTCATCTGCAGTTGTCATTACAATGAGTCTGGTAATCCCTGCAACAATAGGGATGACAGTCTTGTCAAAACCAATTATTGAGCTGATTTTCCAGAGAAATGCCTTTACAAGTGACGATACGATTATTGTAGCAAGTCTACTTTCAGTCTATGCTCCTTATATTATCTTCCAATCCCTAACAGATGTTGTGGATAGGGGATTTTATGCGGTTGGAGATAGCAAGACTCCAGTTATAATTGTAGTAATCCAACAGGTTTTAAATGTAATCTTAAATTTTATTTTGATTAGATATTTCGATATCCAAGGCCTTGCTTTGGCAACAGTAGTCTCGACAGCCATTGGGTCCATGCTTATGATTTATAAATTTAGGGCAAATTTCGGGTCCTTTAACTTAAGGGTGACTATTCTTTCCTTAGGAAAAATCATAATAGCTACAGGAATCATGGCATATTTGGCAAGTTTCACCTACAATATCTTGGCAGGAAGGATGTCCCATCTAATAGCTATTTTTGGGGCGATTCTTGTGGCGGGAGCTGCCTATATCTTGCTAGTATTAATAGCGAGGATTCCAGAAGTGATGGACCTTGTAAACCAAGTCTACCACAAGTTTTTTGAAAAGAATAAAGAACCAAAAAGGGTAGCGAGACGAAAAAGAAAAAATAGGTACTAAAAAAGATGGCTCTTAAGCTTTGGCTTAAGTTTGCCATCTTTTTACATTTTCATAATAGTATTTTTCATAAAAATTGAAACGATTTTGGAGAAATTTTCAAGACTTGTAATCCTACAAAAATCTGTCCCATAAATTAGTTTTCCATTTTCTATATCCTCATCTTCGCCGGTAAAGACGCCTAAAACTGAGATTTCCTCGTTTTTTATATTCCTAATTTCCTTGGCAGTATCATTTACAGCCACATCTCCTACATATTGTTCTTTTTCAAGTAGTTTGACCGTATTTATATTGGCTTTTTCGTCATTTGGTTTGCCATCAGAGAGGATAAGAACAATGTGCTTTTCATTTTCCTTAGTCTTGTCAATCAGTTCATTTAAGACCTTAAAGGCAAGACCGTCCCTGTTTGAGCCGGAGGCAAAGTATTTGAAAATTTCCTTGTTGTTGTGTTTTTCATTGTAATCCCTAAAGAGATTGAAAACTGTGTGATCACGGAGGGTCGAAAAGGACATTACCCTTATAGGAATGCCCACCTCGTCCATGGCATTTTCTATTATATAGGCTTGGTTGGCGATAATTTCCTGCCTGTTTCTTTGACTAGCAGAAGAATCTAAAAGTAAATCGACCTTGAAAGACGAAACGTCATCGTTTTCTACATTGTCAAAAATATTGAAATCCTTAAGGACGCTCGCTTTCCAAGCCTTGGTAGAATCCACAATCCCGTAAGCCTTGCTCACATCTGCAAAGTCCTCGTAATTGGCTATGGAATTTTTTATGGTTTGGGCAAGCTCCTTGATGGAACGGTTATTTATGGCGAGATTTTTTTCTATATAGTCCTTATTTTTAGTAAAAACCTCGTCCCTATTTTTCTTATAAAACTTGGCATTTGGGCTATCAGTATAAACTCCCTTGGTAAAATACAAAAATTTACCAGAATGAACCCCAGTTGCGAGTTTTTTCTCAAGAGATTTGACCCTCATTTCAGGGAAAACCGACTTGCCATAAAAGTCTTCTATAAATTCATTAGTCCCGTGGTAGCCTTCCTTATCAGCATTTAAAAGAATAAGGTGCCTATCCATATCCTTGGATTTTTCCTCTAGATAAATATTTCCTGTAAACTCTGCCGAACCTATGTTAAACTGATCCTTAATAAAGTCATCGGAAAAGTCAAAGTCCTTGGCATCCTTCTTTGAGTTTTTAAAATCTTTAGGCTTTTTATCCTTAATCATCTCTTGGAGGAGGGATTCATTTTCCTTAGACTTTTCAAAACGAAAGTAGGTCTTAAAGACTCCGTTTAATTTCTCGATTAATTTAGTTGTGTCAAGGTCATAAATTTTAAAAATATCCCTATAAATTGTCCTGAAAAAAGGTCCCTCAGTAATAGGTTTGCCTAGGATTTGCCCATAATAAGCCTTTTCGATTTGCTCTTTTAAGTCATCTGCCTCGTGGAAATTGTATTTTCGTAGAGCTTTTTTAGAAAAGTCTTTTCTAAGATTTTCAATCACTAGGTTATTTTTTGCCAAAGTCTTGTAGGCTATATCCTCCATCAAAAGGTTGGTAATGAAGGAAAATTCTGGGAAAAAGGGACTTTCTGCTCTTAGGTAGTCAAAATATGAGTCTAAGACCTTAAAATCAAAGGTCTTAATAATAAAACCCCTGGTCATATTTTTGTAGACTTCATCCATGGGATAGGATTTTTGGGGAAGAAAGTCGTATTTTTCGGCAAAATCCCAGATGATATTGTATTGTCTTATCTTGTCAAAATTATCATTCATCAAAGACACTCTCGTCTATTTTTTCAGGAATCTTTGTCTTTATCAAATCAAGAACCAAGTCCCTTTCAAATTTATCAAAGGATTTATTAACCAAACCCATCTTGATAGCGTCAAAAGGGTTTAATCCGATTTTCATAGTCTCAATAGCTCCGATAAGTCCCCTGAGGTCTACAGCCTTGGTTGAAATTTCATTGTTTTCGCTCTTCATCTGTAGGGAAATGAACATGTCAATCATGGCGTGTCTGTATTTTTCCTTGAGACTTGGGAAATTATCCTTTAGGAGTAAATCTAGATTGGTCTTGGTAATATTTGGCACATTTATAATCATAAACCTAGAAGCAAGAGCTTCGTTAAGCTCACGAGTGCCAACATAACCGTAGTTCATAGTTCCAATAAACCTGGTATTTGGATCTAGACTTATCTTATTAAAACCAGAAATATCTATAATTCTCCTGTGATCTAGACTTGCGTGGAGGACGGAAATCGCTTCGTTTTTCGCCATATTAATCTCATCTAAAATCGCAAAACCCCCCTTAATAGCAGCTTCATAAATAGGGCCTTTTCTGAAAGTCACCTCGCCATTTTTGAAGGTATCTGCCCCGATTAGGGAAGCAAAGTCTGTATTAACATGGAAGGAAACATTGTAGGT
>NZ_CAUPFR010000045.1:0-12561 GCF_963510575.1 uncultured Anaerococcus sp.
AATGCAGGATTTTCACGATTTCACTCTTTGTATCAACGCTATGCACTCCACATGTCTCAAGTGCGGAAATTGCTTCAGAAAAATATTTATTTCTTCATAAGACTTCTGATAGGCTTCCACATCTTTTCTGTTCATCATCATATAAATCTTGTCGTTTGGATTTTTTCGGTAGCCTTCATAATGTTCTCTTTTACTGATACAGATTTGAATATGTTTAACAACTTCCTTCATCCTCTTTTGTTCCCTTGAAAGTTTATCAAATTCCTGTCTTAGTTCATTCTTTTCATTGGCTATTCGACTAATGCCACGCTCTAATTCTACCATTGACTTAAAGCCTTTGTTTCTAATCTCAACCAGCGTTGAAGCCGCTGTTTTAAGATTATGCTTTGTCACCCAATGCTCATATCCTTTGCTGGAATTTGCTTTATCGTTGTTCTTAATGTCTATGATATTGCCCAGATCTTTGTCTTTATTTCGGATTCTTTCTTTGATTTTTTCTTCTGTGTAATTATCCCCTATGGTTTTCGCTCTTGTAAATCTCTGCTGATTTTTCTGTTTGAAAGCAATATACTTTCCAAACTTAATTTCATATCCATATTGTTCCATTATTTTAAGAAAATGTTCCCAGCTTATTGCTTTTTGAATTACTCTATCCATATCAAATTGAAGTCTTGATTTATAACTTTTACCTTTTTTATCCTCATTCCAGTCATACCAATTCACAAACTTTCTTCGCTTAATCTCGTTGATTTCCTTTTGTATTTCTTGGTCGATGACAGATAAATTATGCTCCTTACATAGCTTGTCGCTTTGATTTCTGATATTCGTATAGGAGCCGTAATAAGAATGATAAACCTTGCCCTCGTCCACATCTATGGAATTAAAAATGATATGATTATGAATATGGTCTTTGTCTATATGTGTTGCTAAAACATATTCATATTTCCCGCCTAAAATCTTTTCACATAACTCAATTCCAACTTGATGTGCTTCTTCAAAGCTAACTTCTTCCGGAACAAAAGATTGAATCAAATGATGTGCTAAGGTCTTTGTTCTTGAGTTAAATTGTTTCTTAGTAAGTTCAAATTCCTTATGAGCATTTTCTCTGCTACACAGGTGTGTTGTAACATAGATTTCATCATCGGTTTTATCACCATTACAGATATAGTCTATGGCTTTTTTAAGTGTTGTTTTAATCGGATGTATCTTTGTAACTGCCATCAGCTTATTGCCTCATTGATAATATAGTCCGAAACTTTTTCTCTAAATCCTGATAAAAAAAGTAGTTCTCGCTGCAAGGCTTTCTTGATACTTTCAATATCATCTTTATAAATAGCTCCTGTACTGTTTGCTGCCTTTGCAATCTGATTCAGGTTCACTGAGTTACGACTGACAAGGGAAGAAAGTTCTCGCAGTTCTTTTCTAAACTTACCGGATAAATCAATGCTAATAATTCTATTCTTGAAAATACTGTCTCTATAAAACTCTCTTTTGCTCTTAAAATTGGTCAAAGCAAATCTTCTGTTAAGTTCTTTCATATCATCTTCATTTATCATAAAATGAACAGTGTAATTATTTTTTCGATTAACACTCTTTGACATTTTTCATCACTCCTTTCTTCTTCGGGGTCTTAGGGTTCTCCCTAAATATTTCAAATTTGAGTTATCAAATTTCAAGCCTACTTTTTGGGTGTGGTCAAAAAGTATATGCTTGCTATCAACATGTAATTCATAATTTTTATAAATTAGTCTTTAACTTGCACAGAAAAAATAGATGTAGATTCTTCAATTACCGTTTGCACCGTTCATACCGCACGACATTCCCTTACACATGAAACATCAAACGGTACGAACGGTTTGAACGGCATTTTAATAAATCACATCCTCTGAATTATATTTAACTTGATAGTTATTGTTGTTTTTCCCTCGCTTCATGGTAATACTTATTCCATTTTTCCTGAGAATATCCTTATTACGATTTAATGTCTTTCCAAACTGCTGAGGACTTTCAATTTCTAAATTGATTTTGGAACAAATATCTACGATTGTTCCCTCTATTTCTTTTAATCTCGGCATTACTTGTACCAGCCTTTGAATTGATGGCTCAAGCATTTCAATCGGATCAATTTTATCAAGTTCTAATATCTTCTTTGACGGATGAATTTTAACCTGATATATCTTTGACTCAAATAGCCTACTGGTTACATCTAAACTAAACTCTGTATCAAATTCAGAAGCTTTATTTATAGCTATAATCGTATCTACTGAACCGGATAATGCCTGTGAACCGATTACCTTTTCACTCACACTTTTGATAGATGCATCCTTTTTTGTGTGGTACATCATAATAAATGTGCAACCATACTTATCTATTAAATCATAGTATTTTGCCATCACTTCATAGGTATCATTGTGATCATTAGCATTATATTTTCTGTCATATTTGATTTTAGAAAAGGTGTCTACAATAAATACTTCATAACCTAAATCCGTATCTGCTTTCACGATTCTTTCAAAGTCATCAAAGTCTACATAACTTGTTCCTTCATAGAACTTCATGGTGTTCGAACAAGGTAATTCTAATCGCTTAACTCTCTCTTGAATGAGCCTTCCTGAGAGTTCGTTGCAATAGTAAACAACCTTTGCCTTTTTAACTTTATTTTCAAGAAAATCAATTCCTTCGTTGATACATATACCAAGATTTAGTCCTAATGCAGTCTTTCCTTTTTTAGGAGAAGCTACTATCAAAGTAATGCTTTTTCTTGCAATGATGTTGTACACAATATACTTATCAGAGGCATCAAACTCAGTATCTATCGTATATGCTTTCAACGAACTACCTCCCTCGTTTTTCTGTGATAGTTATAATCCCAATAATTCGTTCCGCCTACTTCCTGTGCCTTCTGAATGCTCTGGTTTAAGTATTTAATATATGCTGTCTCTGTTCTTCTCTTACTCATATCACCCATTCGGTTTAAGGCTGATTTCAGGAAGAGCTCAAGCATTAAATCTGCATTACCATGTGTAAAACTGTTTAGAATAAGAAGCAATTGAAAATCGTCTTTACTGGCATCACCTGTAGAATATTCTCCTCTAAAAAGCTCTCTACCTTTGCTATTTGTCATATAGATAGCCTTTAAAATTCCTTCAATATCCGGTACATCACTATCTATATTTTTATAATAGGAAATTCGTTCTCTTATCGTTTCTTTAATAGCATATTTTTCATAATAAAGGTTCAACTGATACTGTTCATTCTGTATTTCTGTGCAAGTTCCTATAACATCACCTGTCATAGCAATACATTTATTTGATTTATACATTTCAAAATGATCAATTTGATTATTGATGTTTTTGTGGATTTTGCCCTTAGCAAAGATATGAACTCCATTTCCTGATACAGAAATTTCTTTATATGTTTCTCCAAAATCACTTATTATCTCTTTTACATCCTCAAAGCTATCCTTAACCTTATCTAAATCAATGCAGACAAATGGATCATCTTCAGTTAATACAAAAGATAGTCCGTCACAACCACTTCTTTCTAGTCCCTCTAAGGCTATTTCAAAACTTCCCCAGTTTTCTCCTTTGTTCCACTCTTTTGATTCACAAGTAATTGGACTAATCGGAATTTTTACCATTTTCATCTTTCCGTTGTTATCTTCGTTATGATAAATCTTGAACCATAACCACTGTTTGCGTTCTTTTAATTCTTGTGGAATATTGTTAATATAATTTTCTTTATTTATCATTTTTACCTCCATAATTGTGTTGATGATAGAAGTACAACCTGATAAAATATTTCTTGAGATTTGCAATCTTATCAGGTTGCTTCTTGGCTCTATCTATTGCCGTAGGTAGAGTCATTTTTATTTCTATTTACCGTTTCAAACATTTCCAGAATATATACCAGAAGTTCAAGCTTATTGTCTTCAATATCGCAGTCCAAATTAACATTTTCAAAATATTCTTCAAGCATTTTCAGTTTCGTTTTCAGTTCATCAAACACTCTTATATTTCCAAATACCTCAACTTTATGATTTATACTCATTTGAATCATATAATCCTGTTTGTTTAATCCTGATAATACTATTTTCTCTTCCAATAAACTTTTTTCTTCTGGAGACATTCTGAAATTCACTATAATATTTCTTTTTCTATTTTTATCGACTTTCAGTTTTCTACCTTTTGTTTGTAGACTTTCTCTTTTAAATATCTTACTCATCTTAATAAATTTAATTCCTTTCTTTCTCTATCATTTCAATGATTTCCAACTGCTTTGACGGATATAAATGTGCATAGTTTAAGGTTATTGAGATACTTTCATGACCTAATCTTTCTGCAATTACCACCGGAGAAAAACCTTGCTCTATCAAATAAGCAACATGAGAATGTCTTAAATCATGAACTCTAATTCGTTTTACTCCTGATAACTTACAAGCTCTATCCATTTCATGATGTAAATATGATTTTGTAAAATTAAATAGTCTCGCCTTTGAATCCAGATGATAAAACATCCCAAAGAAGTCTGACATTTCATCACATAGAAATTGTGGTAATTGAATTACTCTATTGCTTTTTTCTGTCTTTGGAGATGTAATGTAATCTTTTCCTTTTAACCTTTGAAATGATTTACTAATAATTAGAGTTTTCTTCTCAAGATCAAAATCGTCTTTTGTAAGTGCAAGCAATTCACCTTCTCTAATACCGCACCAATAAAGTATCTCAAAAGCATAGTATGAGGAAGGTTTGCTCTTAACAATTTCAGCGAATTTTTCATACTCCTCTTTAGTCCAAAATAACATTTCCTGTGCTTTCGCTTTTCCCATCTTAGTAGTTTTATGAACAGGGTTGCTTATTAAACCGTAATATTTATTGGCATGGTTAAGAATCGCATTTAGTTGATTTTGAATCGTTCTTAAGTAAGTTTGAGAATATTGTTTCCCCTCACCATCTGACTTTTTAAGCAATTCATTTTGCCACTGTAAAATATCTGGAGCTGTTATTTCAGCTATAGATTTCTTGGCAAAGTAAGGTATTATTTTCGTTTCTATAATATGAACCTTTGTCAAATAAGTGTTGTATTTAATTCTTGGCTTTAAATCGCTCAAATAGATTTCAACAAAGGATTCAAAAAGCATATTCAAATCTCTCGACTTACTTGCTAAAAACTCCCTTTCATATTCCAATGCCTCTCTCTTTGTAGCAAATCCACGTTTTGTATGGATTTGTTTTACTCCTTGCCAATCAACATACCTTAAATAGATTTTCCATGTGCCTCTTTCTTTATCCTTGCTGGCTGACACATCATCACCTCCTATACTTCTTTCGTTTGACCATAACAGTTTTCTTCATAAAATTTTCGATTAACCTTACCTGCAATCACTATCAGGTTCGGATTGTCTTTTAGCATTCTCTCATTTAATTCTTTTATCATTTTGTATGCTTTGGGTTTTGAAACTCCCCAATCTTTGCTGACTTCTTCAGCATCAACATACATCTTTCTCATATTTTTCCTCCTTTTCTATTTATTTGAACTTGCGATATATATTAGTATACTGATTTATATAACAGAAGTCAATAGTTGTTTCTGATTTTTATCCGAATTTCTCTTTATTTTTAGTATACGATTTGATATAATAATATATAATAAATATAGGAGATTATAATATGAATAATAAAACTGTATCGGAACGATTGAAATATCTTCGTTCTATAAATAAAAAAACACAAAAAGAATTTGCTGAGTTTTTAGGAATACCTCAGCCTTCTATGTCTGCATACGAAAACGGAAAAAACAATCCTACAATAGATGTTCTGATAGATATTGCCGATAAATGCAAAGTATCTTTAGACTGGCTTGCCGGAAGAAGTGACTATACTTTAGGTCTTTCAAGCTTGAGAGATTTTGTATTATTTATGTATGAACTGGCAATGAAAAAAGAAATCGGATTTGAAATAATTGTGGAAGATAAATTCCCCAATAATGACATTGAAACTGATGAAAATAAATGGAATGTCAAGCTTGTGTTCTATGGCAATGACAAAGAGCATCCGTTTAATGCAGATGTTTGCAATATTTTAAAAGAACTATCAGATAATCTGTTTGACTTGGAGTCCTACTCCATTACAAAAGAACAGTTTGATTCCATGAAAAATAAATCCGTAGAGTATTATTCTCTACCACTAACACAAAAAGAATTTGAGGAACTTTCAAGAGATGAAAGAGTAAAAAAGCATATTGAATATCTCAAAAAAAGTAATATACTTCAAGAGATATAGTTAGTTATAAGGAGGGTTTATTCATTTGAGTAAGAAAAAAGAGTTGGAAAAACAAAACTATGAGATAGATTTATCTAAAAAACATTTTATAAGTAGTAATGATAATATCAATATATTTTCCATGAACGACTATCAAACTGATGCCAAGAGACTGTTACACCAATTGATAAATACTTTTGAAATTGGAAAAACAGCTAACAAAATAATTAACCCGGAATTAGACTATGCAGTCAAATTTACTCCTGAATTGTTAAAAAAAATGGAAATGCACGATGTTCGTTTTCTAAAAGATAAAGTAACCGGAGACTTATTGCCTGATTTATATGATTATACCGAAAAAGGCTTAGGTGGGAAAATTCGATTAGAAATTAAAGGAAAAGCGACAAATCAAGACATGATAAATTTTCATAATGCCATACATAATATGTTTGAGCAGCAACAATATCAACTCCTAATGGAAGAAATCCAAGAGTTGCACATAATTGCAAAAAGAATCGAAAGAGGACAAGATAATGATAGATTCGCCAAGGTAAATGCAGGTAGAAAGCATTTAATAGATGCATTGAATTATAAAGGTAATCTTGATGAAAAAAGAAAGCTCATACTTGATTCACTTTCTATGCTAAGAGAAGGGAGGGAACTGATTGAAAAAACACTAATTGATAAATTAAATTCTTTGGAAGAAATTCCCGAATCTAAGCTAAAACTGATATGGACTTGTTTTAAAAAAACAAATTATTATGAAACTCAAACTACAAGATATAACGACATACAAGAATATTTTCAATATTATTGTATGTCTATAGAACCTATGGCATATGCATACACATACTTAAAACAGCCTCATCTAATATGCTCATTGTTGGATGATAGCAAAAAAGTTTTTGAACATCAAAATTTATATAGAATATCAAAAATTGAGCCTATGTTATCTTATAATAATTTTGAAGAAATGTGGTATAGATCACCAGAATATTATAAAACAAAATTGCTAAACACTTATGAACAAGACTATCATAATGATAATATACTAATACGATTTAAAGGTAACGAACTTTTGGAGGCAATGGATAATGAAAACAAACAATAAAAAAGAAAAAAATATTTATAGAATCGCAAGTCAAGTAGGCAAAGCCGTCAAACCAGTAGGACAAATTGCTTTAGGAGTAATTGTAATCCCAGTTATAAAATCAATATCTAAATTAATAAAAAAATAATTTACTTACAAAAACGCTAATCAGTCAATACCTACCGATTAGCGTTTTTATTTACAATAATTTTATTTGCAAGCATTTTGCAAGCATGCCACCTGCAAAATTACTATTTATAAGGCTTTAGAGCCTGTTTTTAACTATTCCCATTCGATTGTTCCTGGTGGTTTGCTGGTTATGTCGTAGACTATCCTGCCTACTCCTGCTACTTCGTTTATCATTCTGTTTGATAATTTTTGTAGTAGGTCGTATGGGAGGTTGGCGGCTTCTACTGTCATGGCGTCTGTGGAGGTGACGGCTCTGATGGCTATTACGTTGTCGTAGCTTCTGGCGTCGCCTTTTACTCCTACAGTTTTAATTGGGGTCCATACTGTGAAGTATTGCCAAACATCTTCGTTTAGGCCGAAGTTTTTGATTTCTTCTCTTAGGATGGCGTCGGTTTCTCTAACTATCCTTAGTTTGTCTTCTGTGATGTCTCCCATGACTCTGATTCCAAGGCCTGGTCCTGGGAATGGTTGGCGCCATACCATGTCGTGTGGGATGCCTATTGCTTCTCCTACGGCTCTTACTTCGTCTTTAAAGAGCATTCTTAGTGGTTCTACTAGGCCTTTGAAGTCCATGTCTTCTGGTAGGCCTCCTACGTTGTGGTGGCTTTTGATGACGCTTGCCTTATCTTTTCCAGATTCGATGACGTCTGGGTAGATTGTGCCTTGGACTAGGTAGGATGCTCCTCCGATTTTCTTGGCTTCTTCTTCGAAGACTTCAACGAAGTGGTTGCCGATTATTTTTCTTTTTGTTTCTGGGTCTGTGACTCCTTTTAAGAGGTCTAAGAATTCTTTGGATTTGTCTACCATTTTGACATTGAGTCCAAGATTTTTGTAGGTTTCCATTACGGATTTGGCTTCGTCTTTTCTAAGGAGTCCGTGGTCTACAAAGATACATTGTAGCTTATCTCCGATTGCTTTTGATACGATTGTTGCTGCTACAGAGCTGTCTACTCCGCCTGATAGGCCGCAGATCATTTTTTCGCCTTGGTATTTTTCTTTGATTTCTGATATGATTTCTGTTGCAAAGTCTGACATTTTCCAGGTTTTTTCTGCACTACAAATGTTTAGGACGAAGTTTTCTAGGATTTGCCTACCATATTCTGTGTGAACTACTTCTGGGTGGAATTGAACAGAGTATAGGTTTTTTTCCACATTTTCCATGGATGCTACTTCTGTGTTGGCTGTTTTTGATGTTGCTTTGAATCCTTTAGCTATGTTTGCTACTCTGTCTTTGTGGTTCATCCATACTATGGATTTTTCTGGTATATTTTTAAATAGTTCTGATTTTTCTTCTATTATTAATTCAGTCTTGCCATATTCTGCAAGTTTTGGGGTTTCGACGTCTCCCCCAAAAACTTGGTTTATAAATTGGTGACCATAGCAGATGCCTAATACTGGCACGCCTAGGCCAAAGATTTTTTCATCTGCTCTTAGACTTTCATCGTTATTTACAGATTGAGGTCCACCTGTTAGGATTATGCCGGCAAGGTTTGTTAAATCAATATCTTTTAGGTTTGTGTCGCAGTCGTAAATTTCTGCAAAAACTCCCATTTCTCTGACACGTCTAACTATTAGTTGGTCGGTTTGACCCCCAAAATTTAATACTAGGATTTTTTCTTTTGACATAGTTTTCCCTTCTTAGCTAGTTTAGCTTTTCTTTTCCCTTTCTTCTGGGAATTTCTCAAAATAGTACTCGATAATTTCTGTAGCTGTTTGTTCGATTGTGTTTTCTGTTACATCTATCACCTTGCAATCAAGGTCTTTGAAGACTTCTTTTGCGTAGTTTAGCTCATCTTCGATTCTTTGCATATCGAAATATTTGCTATCTCCTTCTAGACCCAGGGTTTTTGTCCTTTCGCTCCTAATGTTTGAAAGTTTATTTGGATCAATTATAAGACCTATTACCCTGTCAGGATCTACCTCGAATAGTTCTTGAGGTAGTTTAGATTCAGGTAAAAGTGGTAGGTTTGATACTTTGAAATTTTTTGTTGCTAGAATCATTGTTGTAGGGGTCTTTGATGTTCTTGATACTCCTACTAGGACTATATCGGATTTTAAAAATCCCCTTGGATCCTTGCCATCATCGTATTTTATGGCGAATTCTATAGCATCTATCATATTGAAATAGTTCGTAGAAAGTGTCCTGGTTAGGCCTGGTTTCCTTATAGCTTTTTTGCCAGTTAATTTTTCAAATTTATTGATTCCATAAGAAAGAATATCTAGAACAATTACATTATCTTCTTTGGCCTTTTCTCTTAAGTAAAGAGCTAGGTCTTTATCAGCCACTGTAATTACAATTACTGAGTCTTTATCTAGACCGTCCATGATTTCATCTATCTCAGACTTTGTTTTTATATCAGGTTTTCTAATTATCCTTGTTTCTAGGTCTGGAAATTGGATGGTGATAGATTTTATATAATTGATTGCAGTTTCTCCCGTCGAATCGCTTATAATAACAACCGTCAAAACATCTTCCATTAATATCTCCTATCTTACTATCTCAGAAATATCAAAAATATGAGCCATTCTTGTCTTAAACGCATTTAGCAAAGCTAATCTATTGTTTTTAACTTCCTCATTTTCTACATTGATCATTGTATTGTCTAGGTAATCATTTCCTACCAGACTTGTAGCTTGGATATTTTCAAGTTCTTTTTTGTAGTCAGCGCTACTTACAAGACCAATTTCTGCAAGTTTTTTGACTTCTCCGTAGAATTTCTTTTCAAGGTCTGTTTCCAAGAGGTCTTCTCTGATTTCTTTAGCTTGGCTATCCTTAGCTAGGTTGTTAATCCTAATCAAGTAAGAAAGTGAGTCGTCATTTTCTTTAATAAATTCACTAACAGCCTTGACTTTTTCACTCATTTTTAAAATATTTGTAAAGTTTGTATTTATTACAGAATTTACTATATCGTACCTATAGCCATCATCTAATAGCTTGTTTTTTAGCCTATCTTTGATGAAGGTTAGGGTTTCATTCATGGTTTTATCATAGTCAAAGGCTAGGGCGTTGGTTTCTGTATAAACTAAAAGTGCCTCTGCGATTAACTTTTTGATGTCAACGTCTATGCCATTTTCTAGGATAATATTTATTATACCAATGGCTGCCCTTCTTAGACCGAATGGGTCACGGCTGCCTGTTACATAATTTTCTATGGCATAAAGACCAACTATGGAGTCCATCTTATCTGCTATGGCAAGTAGGATGCCTACTACAGATTTAGGTGTCTCTGAATTTTGGTTTTTAGGTAGGTATTGTTCCTTGATAGCTGTGGCAACTCTTTGGTTTTCACCAGATTTTAGGGCATAGATAGCACCCATAGTTCCCTGAAGCTCAGTGAATTCTACAACCATCCTTGTTACTAGGTCTGCCTTTGATAAGTAGGCTGCTCTCTTAGCATCACAAGCTATATCATCACCTAAGTTTAATTCTTTTTGATAACGAGCGGAAAGCTCTACAAGTCTCTTGGTTTTTTGGCCCATATTGCCAAGGCCTTCAAAAAATACAAGGTTATCAAGGTCTTTAACATAGGTTTCTAATTTGTTTTCAACATCTAGGTTGTAGAAGAATTTAGCATCTTCAAGCCTTGCAACCAAGACTTTTTTATTTCCTTCGATTACATTTTGACTTTCATAGTCATCACCATTTCTAACTAGCAAGAAATATGGAAGGAGTTTTCCTGAATCGTCAAGAATAGGGAAATATCTTTGATGGTCCTTCATAGGTGTGGTGATAACTTCCTTTGGTAATTCAAGGTAGGCTGGATCAATATCGCCAACTAGGACTGTTGGGTATTCGACAATATTTACTACCTCATCAAGGAGATCTTCGTCTTTCATGTATTCTCCACCAACTTGGCTTGCTAGAGAGTTTAAGCCCTTAAGGATAATATCTCTCCTGTCCTTGCCCCTTAGGATTACGTAATTTTCCTTTAGTTTTGCTTCGTAATCAGAAATTTTTTCTATAAGGATCTTGTCAGAACCAAGAGTCCTGTGGCCCTTAGTTATATTTCCTACTTCAATACCTTCTGCATCAAAGTCTAGAATTTCATCATCAAGGAGGGATACAAACCACCTAATAGGTCTTGCCCACCTGATTGCCTTTCCTCCCCATCTCATTGACCTTGGGAAGGAGATTGATTTTACAAGTTCATAAACATTTTCTTTTAATATATCTTCTAAGGATTTGCTTTCTTCCTTTTTTTCTACAAAGATGTAGTTTTCACCCTTTTGCTCTTTGATAATCACATCTTCTAAGCTAGCCTTTTGGCCCTTTAAAAAGCCGAGTAGGGCTTTGGATGGGTTATTATCAGCATCATAGGCAATCTTTGCACTTGGTCCCCTAACAGAAATGATTTCTGCTTGGGCTTCTTCTGCAACATTTTTTAAAAGAACCATAAATCTTCTTGGTGTAGATTCGATTTCTACTTCTTCGTAGGATAATTTATTCTCAGATAAAAGTTTCTCGAATTTTTCCTTTAATTGGACCTTGGTATTTTTGACATAATCTGAAGGAATTTCTTCTACTCCAATTTCTAATAGGTAATTATGCATGCTTTTCCTTTCTTAAAAGAGGGAAGCCAAGCTCTTCTCTTTTTTCGATGTATTTTTGGGCAACTAGGCTTGATATATCTCTAACTCTTTTGATATAGTGGTTTCTTTCTGAAACAGATATGGCTCCCTTGGCATCAAGGGTGTTAAAGGTGTGGCTGGTTTTTAGAACATTATCGTAGGCTGGATAAATTAAACCAAGCTCAATTAGCCTTCCTGCTTCTTTTTCGTAAATATTAAATAGGGTTTCTAGGGTATCATTGTCTGCATCTTCGAATGAATATTTAGAATTTTCATATTCTGGAAGTTTGAAAACATCACCGTAAGTTAAGTTTTCTGACCATTTGATGTCGTAAACATTATCTACGTCTTGGAGATACATACAAATTCTTTCAAGACCTATGGTAATCTCTCCACTTTCTAAGGCACAGTTAATACCACCTACTTGTTGGAAATATGTAAATTGGGTAATTT
>NZ_CAUPFR010000046.1:0-12297 GCF_963510575.1 uncultured Anaerococcus sp.
TTTCTGGCACATTATTTTCTACTCTTGATCCTAAAGAGCCAGTGCAAATGCAAAGGGTATTTGATGGAGAATCTACTAAATTAACAATCTTTTCCAAATCTTCTGGAGTAGAAGTAATTCTTGGAATATCAAAGATTGGCCAAGCTGGATCGTCAGGATGAACTGCCATCTTGATTCCAACTTCTTCGCAAGTTGGAATAATTCCTTCAAGGAAATATTTATAGTTTTCTCTTAGCTTATCTTCATCAATATCCTTATATTTTTCAAGAACATCTTCGAGTTGTGCTAGTCTTTCTGGTTCCCAACCAGGAAGCTCGAAATTTCCTGCCCCATCCAGGATTTCGTTAACCATGTCTCTTGGTGTCAAACCTTCTACCTTGGCTTGGTCAAAGGCTAGGGTATTTGAACCATCAGGAAGAACCTTATATAATTCAGTCTTAACCCAGTCAAATACTGGCATAAAATTATAAATAACTGTCTTAACTCCACAAGCTGCCACATTTCTTAGAGATTGTTTATAATTTTCAATATATTTATCCCTAGTTGGAAGACCCATTTTTATGTCTTCGTGAACATTAATTGACTCGATTATTTCACACTCAAGTCCAACCTTATGGCATTTATCTACATAGGCTTGGAATACATCTTTCTCCCAAACTTCTCCTGCTTCCCATTCATTCATCATTACCATTACGCCAGTAACCCCTGGTATCTGTGCAATGTATTCTAAAGAAATTGGATCATCATTACCGTAGTGTCTAAATGTCATTTTCATAAGCTTTTACCTCCTAAATTATCCTAAGTATTTTTTAAGTGTAGCTCTTACACTTCCTGGACCAGCTGACAATTCTTCGAAATATTTAATTACAATCTTATCAAGTCCGACTTCTTCAAGATTTACACCAAATATTTCTTTATTTCTCAATATATCTTTTAATCCTTCAGTAAGCTTAAAATTACCAAGGCTAATTCCCTCTAGGCTCTTTTTTAAATAATCCATTAATGGGTCACTAGAAAGTTCAAAAGCTTCTCCCTTATCATTAAGACCTAAAAGATATCTTAACCAACCAGCTAGGGCTAATGGAATATATTTAAGGTCAGCCACTTTTAAATTCTCATCATTTATATAACCCTTAATAGTTTGACCAAACCTAACAGAAATCTTTTGAGATGTATCTGTAGCTATTCTTTGTGGAGTATCCGGCATAAATTTATTTGGGAACCTCACATTTATAACTTCATCTATAAAATCTTTTGGATTTATAATGCCAGGGTCAACTACTACTTTAAGTCCCTCGTCATAGCCAATTTTCTTAATCAAGTTAACTAAGTCGGCATCTTGCATTTCTTCTGCAATTGTAGTGTGACCTAGAACACAACCATAAGTAGCTAAAACAGTGTGCAATGGATTTAAGCAAGTTGTAACCTTCATTGTTTCAACCTTATTAACTGTTTGTCTATCTGTTAAATAAACTCCTGCCCTAGTAAAATCAGGTCTACCATTTCTGAAATCATCTTCCATAACCAAATATTCAGATTCTTCACTATTAACAAAAGGAGCTGTATAGGTATTTTTTTGAGTAACTACAATATCCATATCCTCAAAGCCTAAATCCTCAACATATTTTTTGACCTCAAGGGCTGGTCTAGGAGTTATTTTGTCAATCATAGTCAATGGGAAAGAAATTTTTTCTTCGAGATATTTGATAAAGTCATCAGAAACTTTCTTATCCTCATTCCATTTTTTAGCTATAAGCATAACTGAGCTTTTAACCTTATCCCCGTTTTCTGAACAATTATCCAGACTTAGGAGGGTAAGAGCTTTCTCATTCTTCTTAAATCTCTTATAAAGTAAATTTGTAACTATACTCATAAGGTGTTTACAATCATCGATATCATTTTCAAGGTCAGCCTTAACAACATCCATCAATTCACCATTTGGAGCATATAGGTTATAGCCTTTTTCTGTAATAGTAAAAGAAACTATTTGAAGGTTGTCATTTAAAAATATTTCACTAATCCTATCCATATCCTTCAAAGTCAAGCTTTCTGCTAAATTTGCAATAAGATTAGTATCAAAATTGCCATCCTTATGGAGGGTAACAGATAGGCAGAGGTTGTCAAATGGTGTGTAAGTTTTTTCGATAATTTCTGTATCAAAAGTTTCAACAACAGAAATACCCCTGTCAAAAACACACTCATTAACCAAATCTTGGCCGACTCTAGCTATATAGCCCCTAAAAATATTGCCAGATCCAAAAGCTAACCATTTTGGGTCTTTTATTGTATCTTCCCTTAGCTTTTTGACATCATAAGCGACCTTCTTGTCAACTTTTTGATTGACCTCATTTAAACTTCCTAAATTTAATTTCATACAAAACTCCTTTCCTGATATATAATTTTTTAAAAATCCTCATAAAATGGCAGAAAAACCTGTCTTATTTTTCCAACATTTAAAACACTAACGCCCAGAAAGTATAAAAATCATATAACTTACAAACATAGATATCCAAACTAATATATTTTTAATGTTTCCTTAAAAACCAAATCTATCCCTTAATCGCCATGAAATCCAAGAAAAAATTTAAATTGTAAGCGGTTACATTTTCTACAAAAAAATTTATAGAAAATGCAAACAGCCATTCTTCCATCATTGAAGATGAATTTTTAAAAATATATTTCCTATATTCAAAATAGCATATGAAAATATTCCTGTTAACGTTTTCTACTTAGATTATATAATATTGTTCGAAAATAGTCAACCATTGTTAAAAATATGTTTTATTTTATTAAACTTATTCACATCTATAAAGGCTGATAAAGTTCATAAAATCCCATAAAACTAATTTTATATTAATAGAAATTTATTAATAAAAATTTCAAGAATTTTTTCATAAAAAAACCACCCACATAGTGGATGGTTAAATTATTATTTTCTTTTTCTATTTTTTCTTTTAGCAGCGTCGTTTTTCTTTTTCTTTATAACGCTTGGTTTTTCGTAGTGCTCTCTTCTTCTATATTCAGAAAGTACACCGGATCTTGCGCATTGTCTTTTGAATCTCTTAATCGCACTATCAATTGATTCGTTTTCTCCAACTCTGATTTCTGTCATCTCTATCCCCCCTCTCGTATATGCACTAGTTTGAACTTAAATCAGCCTGGTGGCCATTGTAGGCTTCTGTCGCCAAGAACATGGAAATGCATATGAGGAACAGTTTGTCCTCCGTCTTCTCCTATGTTATTGACAATCCTATATCCCTTATCAGCTATGCCTTTTTCACGGGCAATTTTTCTGATAGCTAAAAATATCTTGCCTATCAATTCACTATCAGACTCATCGAGAGTCTCTAAACTTTGTATGTGCTTTTTTGGTATAACAAGAAAATGGATAGGTGCTTGTGGATCTAAATCGTCAAATGCAATCAACTCTTCATCTTCGTAGATTATCTTAGATGGGATTTGTCCATCTACAATCTTACAAAATACACAATCCATACTTCACCCCCATTAATATATATGTTACCACAATTATTTTTAAGAGTAAAGTATTTTTTACCTTATTTCTCCGATTAATTCATCATTTATAATGCCAGTAATCTTTACATCGTAAATTTCATTGGTTGGAAGACTTGGATTTTCAACATTTACCCTTAGATAATTGGTAGAATATCCTGATTTAAAGCCTTCCAAGTCAGATTTTTCTTCAAATAAGACTGATAAAGTTTTTCCTACTTGTTTTTGTAAAAATTCTTCCCTATTGGTTTTCTCAATAGCTTCTAAATCTTTTAAGCGTTCTTTTTTGATATTTCCATTAACTTGGCCTTTCATAGAGGCTGCCTTTGTCCCATCTCTTTTTGAATATTTAAATAAGTGGGTTTTGGCAAATTTGATTTTCTTTACAAAGTCCATGGTCTCTTTGTGATTTTCTTCACTTTCTCCTGGAAAACCTACTATAATATCAGTAGTGAGTCCTGCATTGGGAAATACTTCCCTAATGAGGTCAGTTTTTTCCTTAAATACTTTTTTATCATACTTCCTATTCATAGCCTTTAGGACGTCATCTGATCCTGATTGGAGTGATAGGTGAAAGTGGTCACAGGCCTTTTTTGTAGCCTTCATTCTTTCAAGAAAGTCTCTAGTAATGTGCCTTGGTTCCATTGATGAAAGACGAATCCTTTCAATCCCACTAACCTTAGCCACATTTTCAATTACATTTATAAGACTAGTTCCGTCTTTGAAGTCTTTGCCGAAACTTGCAACATGGATACCTGTTAGGACAATTTCCTTAAAACCATTTTCCGCTAGTCTCTCAGCTTCTTTGACAATAGAATCCATTGGACGACTTACGACATTACCTCTAGCATAAGGTATGAGGCAATATGAGCAATACATATTGCAACCGTCTTGGATTTTCATATAGGCCCTGGTCATCTCTGTTTGGTTGGAAATTTCTAGGTCTTCGAAGGTTTTTTCCTCTGAAACCGAAATCACTTGATCTATAGCTTCCTTGTTTTGCAGCATATCTTCACAAAGGTCAACGACTTCTTCCTTATTTCTTGAACCTAAGATTATATCAACGCCTTCGATTTTTGCTACATCTTCTGGTTTGACCTGAGAATAACAACCCATTACAGCTATAATTGCATCTGGATTATCTTTCCTAGCCCTAGATATCATCTGACGGCTCTTTCTATCAGACATGTTGGTAACTGTGCAAGTATTTATGACATAAACATCTGCATTATTTTCTTTTCTTTCAAACCCTCTTGCCTTAAAGATTTCCTCAACAGCTTCAGATTCATATTGGTTGACCTTACAGCCAAGAGTTATAATATTGTAGGTGTTTTTCATTCAAAAAAGTCCTTTACCTTGTCAAAAAATGACTTTTCTTCCCTAACTTCACTTCCACTTGCTTCTGCGTAGGCCTTTAGGGCTTCTTTTTGATCTTTAGAAAGCTTGGTAGGTGTTACGACCTTAACGTAGAAGTATAAGTTACCTGTTCTACCTGTCCTCTTATCTTTGATTCCTTCATTCTTTAGGGTAAATCTCTCGCCAGTTTGGGTTCCCGCTGGTATTTCAAATTCGACAGATTTTCTTAGGGTTGCTACATCAATTTTCCCACCAAGAGCTGCTGTTGGAAAGCTAATTGGCATTTCATAATAAATATCAAGGCCATCTCTCTTAAATATTTCGTGGTTGGCTACCCTTAAAATAACATATAAGTCACCATTTGGACCACCATTTTCTCCAACATGGCCCTTGCCGGAAAGTCTAATCACATTATTATCTTCAACACCGGATGGGATATCAATCTTAATTTTTTCTGACTTATATTCCTTGCCTGTTCCCTTGCAATTTTTGCATGGCTTATCTATAATCTCACCAGTTCCGTGACATTTAGAGCAAGTTACAGTTCTAGACATAGTTCCAAAAGGAGTTCTTGATACTTCATTTACAACTCCTTGACCGTGACAATCTGGACAAGTGTGAGTTTCTGATCCTTTTTCTGCCTTAGAACCGTGGCATACATGGCATTCTTCCTCTCTTCTTATTTGGATTTCCTTGCTTGCTCCAAAGGCTGCTTCTTGGAAGGTAAGGTTCACTACCTGTTGGATATCAGCTCCCTTTGCAGGTCTCTTGGCATTATTTTGATAGCCTTGGTTAAATATATTTCCAAATAAATCACCAAAAATATCGCCAAAACCACCAAAACCTCCACCAAAACCACCATTAAAGCCAGCTCCTCCATTTTCAAAGGCTGCTGCTCCGTAGGTGTCATATTTTTGTTTCTTATCAGCATCTGAAAGTATTTCGTAAGCTAAAGTTACTTCTTTGAATTTTTGTTCAGCTTCTTCATTATCTGGGTTTAAGTCTGGGTGGTATTTTTTGGCAAGTTTCCTATATTCTCTTTTTATTTCAACGCTTGTTGCAGTTTTTTCTACTCCAAGCACTTCATATGGGTCTCTCATTTTTCCTCCAATCACTAAAAAAAGCTATTTCACTAGGAAATAGCTCCTTTTATCAATTGTTTTTATTATACTAGCTATGCTAAATCTTTCAAAAGATTATTCTTCGTCTTCGTCGATTACTTCATAGTCAGCATCAACAACATCTTCATTGCTTGCGCCGTTAGTTCCTGCGTTTGCTTCGTTTGCCTTATACATTTTTTCGCTTACCTTGTAGATTTCGTTTGTTAATTCTTCTGATAGGCTCTTAATCTTATCTATATCGTTAGCCTTGATTGCATCCTCAAGATTTTTAGCTTTAGCTTCGATATTTTCCTTATCAGCACCTTCAAGCTTAGCGTCTTCTACAGTTTTTCTAGCTTGGTAAACTAGGTTTTCAGCATTGTTTTTAGCGTCTATATCTTCTTTTTTCTTCTTATCTTCTTCAGCAAATTTCTCTGCTTCTTTGATTTTCTTATCGATTTCTTCTTCTGATAAATTAGATGAAGATGTAATTGTTATTTTTTGTTCCTTGCCAGAACCTTGATCTTTCGCTGTTACATTTACAATACCATTGGCATCTATATCGAAAGTTACTTCGATTTGTGGAACACCACGTCTAGCTGCAGGGATACCTGTAAGTTGGAATCTACCAAGTGTTGTATTATCTGCTGCCATTTCACGTTCACCTTGAACTACGTGGATGTCTACTTCTGTTTGTCCATCAGCTGCGGTTGTAAAGATTTGTGATTTCTTTGTTGGTATAGTTGTATTTCTTTCTATAAGCTTTGTAGCAACACCACCGAGGGTTTCAATACCAAGAGAAAGAGGTGTTACATCAAGAAGTAATAAATCTTTTACTTCACCAGTTAATACACCACCTTGGATGGCAGCACCGATTGCAACTGATTCATCTGGGTTGATATCTTTTTGAGGCTCTTTGCCAGTTATTCTCTTAACTAATTCTTGAACAGCTGGAACCCTTGTAGAACCACCTACTAAAAGAACCTTGTCAATGTCAGATGCTGATAGACCTGCGTCATGAAGGGCATCTTCTACTGGTTTTCTAGTTTTTTCTACTAGGTCATGAGTTAATTCATCAAATTTTGCTCTTGTTAGGTTTATATCTAAGTGAACTGGTTGACCGTCTACTGCTGTGATAAATGGTAGGTTAACATTGGTTGTTAGAGTTGAAGATAATTCTTTCTTTGCTTTTTCAGCTGCATCTTTAAGTCTTTGCATAGCTGTCAAATCTTTTGTTAAATCAACTCCAGATTCTTTCTTAAATTCACTTGCAAGATAATCTACAATTGCATTATCAAAGTCATCTCCACCTAATTTATTGTTTCCTCTTGTAGCTAATACTTCAAATACTCCATCACCTACTTCTAGGATTGAAACATCGAAGGTACCACCACCAAGGTCGTAAACCATAATCTTAGATTGGTCAGTTTCCTTATCCATACCATAAGCAAGAGCTGCTGCGGTTGGTTCGTTTATGATTCTGTCTACTTTAAGACCTGCGATTTGTCCTGCATCTTTTGTTGCTTGTCTTTGAGCATCTGTAAAGTAAGCAGGTACGGTAATAACTGCATTTGTAACTTTATCATTTAAGTAAGCCTCTGCATCTGCCTTTAATTTTTGAAGAATCATTGCTGAGATTTCTTCTGGTGTGTATTGTTTACCATCAATTTCAGGGCTTTTCCAGTCGTGACCCATCTCTCTTTTAACTGATGCTATTGTTCTATGTGGGTTAGTGATTGCTTGTCTTTTAGCTGTTTCACCAACTAATCTTTCTCCATCTTTTGAGAAAGCTACTACTGATGGAGTAGTTCTATTACCTTCGCTGTTTGGTATAATAGTTGCTGTACCACCCTCCATAACAGCTACTGCTGAGTTTGTTGTACCTAAGTCAATTCCTATAATTTTTGCCATAATTTTTCCTCCTACTTGCTTACCTTAACCATTGCTGGTCTAAGTACTCTACCGTTTAATGTATATCCTTTTTGGAATGTTTCTATAATATAATCTTCTTCTACAGTGTCACTTTCTTCCGTCATGACTGCGTGATGAAGATTGTGATCAAATTTTTCGCCATCTGAAGCAATTTCTTCTAGACCTTCATTTTTAAGGGTTTTGAGAAGTTCATCCCTAGTCATTATAACGCCCTTAACAAATGGGTCTTCTGGGTCCTTATCCTTAAGTGCCCTGTCAAAATTATCTAAAACTGGCAATAATTTTTCTACCAAAGAGCTTGATGCAAACTTCTTAAAATCTGCCTTGGCTTTTTCTTCTCTTTGCTTATAATTTGCAAAATCAGCCATTAACCTCTGGTATTTTTCTATATATTCATTATTCGCTGAAGAGTCTTTTTCATCGTCAACTATTTCTGCATCGACAACTTCTTCATCAACTTCTTCTGCAATTTCTTCTTCTATATCTTTAATATCTTCGACTTCTTCATTGATATTTTCATCTTTTTTAATATCGTCTGCCAATTCATCCACCTTCCTCTTATTGATTTAATAAATCTGAAACTAGTTTTATACTCTCAATAACTTCCTTATAATTTATCCTAGTTAGACCTACCACACCTATCTTACCAATGGTGTTTTCATCTACCTTGAAATATGAGGTTATGATTGTATTTTCTTTCAATTGGTCAATCTCGTTTTCCTCGCCGATAGTAATAACAAGGTTTTTATCATTATTATCAGTCAGGAAATTAGTAATAATATCTGGACTCTCAAAGAGATTGATAAATTCCTTAGCCTTTACTATATCATCAAATTCCTTGAAGTTGAATATATTACCCAAACCCTCTATCTTGATTTCTTTATTAGAATCCTTGTTGGATTCATTTTCCATCTTAGTTTGGATTACATCGAGTAAATACTTATAATTTAGATTTAACTTTTCTTCAATTTTTCTTATCTTATCAGACAAGTGCAAAATGCTTGATCCTATGAGTTCCCTTTGCAAAAGATTGTTTAGATAGTCGAGGTCTTCGCCCTCTATACCATAGTTTAAGTGGATAAGGTCATTTACTATCAAACCATTGTCATATACTACTATCAAAAGCAAGGAATAATCATTTACCTTAAGCATTTCAATATTAGAAATGGATTTGATTTGATTTTTGTAAGTGACTGACACTGCCGTAAGATTAGTAATTCCTGCCAATATTTTTGTGGCTGAATTTACTACATCACTAGCATTGTGGTACCTTTTATCCAAAGTACTTTTCAATTTGCTAAGGTCAGGTCTTGATTTTTCCTCAATTAGACCATTTTCTAATAGGTAGTTTACAAAAAACCTATAACCCTTGTCTGATGGGAGTCTACCACTCGAAGTATGGGCCTTTTTTAGGAGACCTTTTTTCTCAAGGTCACTCATATCGTTTCTAATAGTAGCAGCTGATACATCAAAAGAATATTCATCAGCTAGGGACTTAGAACCGACCGGCTCTCCTCCCAAGATATAAGAATTTATGATAGTGAAAAGTATCTGCATTCTTCTATCTTTCAAAGTCTTTCACTCCTTTTAGCACTCTTTACTTCCGACTGCTAATAATAATATACTAAGTTAAGAATAATTGTCAAGTATTTTAAAGTCAAAACTTAAATTATTATAAGTTTTTCTTTTATTTTCAAAAAAAGTGGCCTTTAAGCCACTTTTAGTCTTATTTATATTTATAAAATCCTTGACCAGTCTCAACTCCCTTATAACCCTTATCTAACATTTCTTTTAACTTAATATATGCCTTGCCGATTGGAGTTGATGGGTCATTTGCAGCTGGATTTGCACTTAAAACATTAACTACAGTTGTAATACCAACTATATCCATTATTTCAAATGGGCCTTTTGGTGATCCTGTACCTATCTTCCAGTCCATGTCAATGTCAACTGGGTCAGCTACGTCCTTACCATAAAGGACTAGGCCAGCATTTATAACAGGAACCAGGATTGAATTTAAGATATAACCAGGTTGCTCTTTTTTTATTAAAGCTGGATACATACCAATTGATTTAGCAAATTCTGCAACCTCCTTGAAAACTTCTTCATCTGTCCTATCGTGTTTCATAACCTCTGCTAGGTTTTGTCTATGGATATTATTTGCAAAGTGAAGGCTTAGGAACCTTTCTTCCCTGCCAGTGTACTCCCTAAATATAGATGGAAGAAGGGTCGAAGAATTTGTCACAAGGATTGCATCTTCTTTTAGGTATGGGGCAATTTTTTCATAAAAAGCTTTCTTTTGATCAACGACTTCTGCAATTGCTTCTATGACTAAATCTGCATCTCCAAAGGCTTCTTTTAGGTCTGTTGTGTAGGTTAGACCCTTGTAGACTTTTTCATTTGCTTCTTTTAATTCTTTTATTTTTTCTTCTGTAATTTCTTCTTTTGATGCAAAAAATGATCTTGGGAAATTTGGATTTTTTTCTCCAATATAAGTTGGGGCAAAATCTAGTTCTTGGCTATAAATTTCATGAAGACGAGCGATTCTTGGTTTAATTCTTTCTATAGAGTCATCTTTCCTTCCCCAAATAGTTACATTATATCCGTGAAAAGCAACGGCATAGGCAATTTGAGCGCCTAGTACACCGCCACCTGCAATTGTTACTTTATTTATATTCATAATTAACTCCTTAATTTTTTATAATCTCTTTATACCCAAAAATATAAAAAATAATAAGCCTTTAAATTATTTCTACAAAAAATTCATTAGAAAGACTCATGCCTTTTTTTGTAAACCTAATCGCTGAGTCTATTTCAAAAAATCCATCATCCCTAAATTTATTTATTTGCTTATCGTATTTTTTTAGGAAATCTACCCCATACCTCTTTTTAAATTTTGATAAATCAATACCTGCACTTTCCCTTAGCTTAAATATTATATATTCCTTTTCATTTTCATTTTTATCAACAAAATCCTTATTAATAATAGGAAGATTATTTGCTTTGACCATCTTATCGTAAATAGCTAGGTTTGGTGTATTGTTGTACCTGAGGTTTGAAATATAACCTGCCGCAGCAAGACCGAGACCCAGGTAACCTTCTTGGTTCCAATATTTTTTGTTGTGGAAAGACTCAAAACCCTCTTGGGAAAAATTCGACACTTCATAACGGTTAAGGCCAATTTTTTCAAGTTCATCAACTAAATAAGAAAAAATATCTACTTCTAAATCATCATCCATCAAGGACAGCTTGCCCTGTTTATCCAAGGCATAAAACTTTGAACCCTTATCTAAAATTAAGGAGTACCAAGAAATGTGATTGGGTCTTAATTTTTTAACCATTTCTAAGTCTCTTTTTACCCCAGCAAAATCTTGACCCGGCAAATTTAGCATAAGGTCAAAGGAAAGATTTGTAAAACCAGCCTCCCTAATCATTTCTATATCCCTGATGGCTATTTGGCTAGTATGGTTTCTGCCAATATTTTTTAAAACCTTATTATCAAAGGACTGGACTCCCAGGGAAATCCTATTGATTCCTAAGTCCCTATAAATTTTTAATTTTTCCATATCTAGCGACTTAGGATTTGCTTCTATGGTAAATTCCTTGATATCAGTCTGAAATTTATAGACTTCTCCGATAATTTTTTCAATAAATCTTGGATTTATATAGGAAGGAGTGCCCCCACCGATGTAAATCGAATCAATTATCACATCCATCCTATCCCTATAGAGCCTTATCTCATTTATTAGGTTTTCTACATAGGGCCCAATCCACTTTTCAAGGTTTGGAAAGGCAGCAAAATCGCAATAATAACACTTTTTTTCGCAAAAAGGAATATGGATATAAGCACCAACCCTATTCATCTTTACTAATCACCTCTATTAGTACAAGTTTGGCAACAGACCTTGCTATAATTTTGAAATCTTGACCCTTTTTTATCCTAAGGGCATCTGCAGGAAAGTATGTGTATTCTTTATTATCAGAAATTACCCTTACCCTTCCCTCAACTACAACAATATAATAGGAATTTTCAATATTTTTAGGAATAAATTCATTTTCCTTTTCAAAATATAATCTCTTAATAATTTCATTTACAGATTTAAAAACCAACTCCTCATTGGCTTTAAGAGGCTTTTTCTCTTCTAAATGGCCAGTTTTGTTATTAAAATAATCTTCTTTTGTAAAAATTGTTTGATGAACAGGTGCCAAAATCCCCAAAGGAATTTTTACAATATGGCTACCATAATAAGTAAAGCCGAGTTTCTTTTGAAAATCCCTAGACTTAAAGTTATTCCTAAAATAGCCAGCAGAAAGATAATCAAGACTCAAATCCTCAAAGGCATATTTCATAAGAGCCTTAACAGCTTCTGTCATTATCCCCTGCCTGTGAAAATCC
>NZ_CAUPFR010000047.1:0-12239 GCF_963510575.1 uncultured Anaerococcus sp.
GCCTTTTATACAGCTGATGTCAACGAAGCTGTGGTAAAGTCTAAGGCGATTGAAAATTCAACTAGGGCCTATGTTTTGGCTGATACTTCAAAGGAGAATATCAAATACTTTGCAACTATAGCCAGGAGAGAAGAAATTAAGCTAATTACGGAGGAAGAATGATTTATACAATTACAACTAACCCTGCCATTGACTACATCTTGAGGTTTGATAAATTTGAAGATGGGGCGACAATTAGGGCCAAAGAAGATGAAAAATATCCGGGTGGCAAGGGAATTATGGCGAGCAAAATTCTTTATAATCTCGGAGCAAAATCTATAAATCTCGGTTTTGTCGGAGGTTTTATTGGCGAATACATAGCAAATTCCATAAAAGACTTGGGTTTGGCTGAAAATTTCGTTAGGATAAAGGAAAATTCAAGGATTAATGTCAAACTTAAATACGACAAGGAAACAGAAATCAATGCCAAAGGCCCTCATATTTCTAAGGAAGAAGTGGAGAAATTTTTTGCTAGCCTAGAAGGAGTTGGCAAAGGCGATATTATTGTTATTTCAGGGTCTTTGCCATATTCTTTGGACGATGATTTTTATAAGAAAGTCATAGAAAAAACTGAAGCTAGCTTCACTATTGATATAGCCGATAAGAAACTTCTTGATTATTTGGCCTATAAACCACTCTTGGTTAAGCCAAATGAAGAGGAATTGGGAAAAATTTTCCAAACAGATATTACCGAAGACAACCTAGTAGCCTATGCAAAAAAATTGAATGACTTGGGTGCCCAAAATGTAATTGTTTCCCTAGGTGCTAAGGGTTCGATTTTTGTAGATGAAAATCACGCCTACAGGGCAAAGCCAATTGACGGTAAGCTAGTAAATTCAGTTGGAGCTGGTGATTCAATGGTGGGTGGTTTTGTTTATGGTTGTGTAAATAATTTAAGTAAAGTCGATGCCTACAAACTAGCAGTAGCCTGTGGTAGTGCAACAGCCTTTAGCCCAGATATAGCCAAAAAAGATATGATTGACGAAATATTAAAAAAAGTAGAGGTGGAAGAAATTGGAAATTAGAGATTTACTAAAAAAAGACCTGATGGTTCTAGACCTAAAGGCAGAGACAAAGGAAGAAGCTATCAAAGAAATTGCAAAGAAATTTTTTGACCAAGGCTATGTAAAAAGTGCAGAAGATTTTGCAGAAGGTCTAAGGGAAAGAGAGGCCCAAGGATCAACAGCCCTAGGCGAATCTGTTGCTATTCCTCATAGCAAAAACAAAACTGTAATTGAACCTGCAGTTCTCTTTGCTAGGAAAAAGACAGGTCTAGACTACGATGCCCTAGATGGGATGCCAACAGAGATTTTCTTTGCTATAGGAGCACCAGACGGGGAAAATAACCTCCACGTTGCCACCCTTGCAGAGCTTTCCAAAATGATTATGAAAGATGGCTTTATAGATGACCTTAAAAAAGTCAACAATGAGGATGAGGTCTATGCTGTAATTGAAAAATATTCTGAAAAAGAAAAACAAAGCCAAAAAGAACCTGAGAAAAAACAAGAAGTTGAATCTGCAATCAATCTTTTAGCAGTAACAGCATGCCCTAACGGTATAGCCCACACCTACATGGCCCAAGAGGCCCTAGAAAAGGCAGCCAAGGCTAGGGGAGTAAATATAAAGGTTGAAACCAACGGATCTGATGGAATTAAAAATAGGTTAACATCATCTGAAATTGAAAAAGCGGACGCAATTATAATTGCAGCCGATAAAAAAGTAGAAACAGCAAGATTCAACGGCAAAAAAGTAATTCAAAGATCAGTTTCAGACGGAATTAGAAAGGCAGATGAACTTGTAGATAGGGCAATCAAGGGCGAAGCGAATATCTACCACGAAGAAGGCGGCCAAGTTCAAAAATTTGAAGAAGGTCAATCAATCGGACGAAAAATCTATGGAGACCTCATGAATGGAATAAGCCATATGCTTCCATTTGTAATCGGTGGTGGTATTTTATTAGCGATTTCCTTCCTATTTGAAAGATTTTTAGGCGAAAAATCCACCGTTTTCACCTTCCTCAATGGCCTTGGAGGAGATGCCTTTACCTTCCTAATTCCAATCCTTGCAGGTTACATTTCCTTCTCCATAGCTGATAGGCCAGGACTAATGCCAGGTATGGTAGCAGGGCTTATGGCAAGTCGTGGAGCAGGATTTATAGGTGGTCTAATCGGTGGTTTTGTGGCAGGATATATAGTTAACTACCTAAAAAAAGCCACAAAAAACCTACCAAAATCAGTCGAAGGTCTAAAACCAATGTTAATTTACCCTGTACTTGGACTTTTAATTGTCGGAGCAATCATGTTCTTTGTGATAGACCCAGTATTTACAGGTGTAAATAACTTCATCAATAATTGGCTAATGAGCCTTTCAGGCACAAACATGGTCCTACTTGGAGCCCTACTTGCAGGAATGATGGCAATAGACATGGGTGGGCCAATTAATAAGGCAGCCTACGCCTTTGCAATTGGAGCCTTCACAGATACAGGTATAGGCACCTTCATGGCAGCTGTAATGGTAGGAGGCATGGTACCACCAATAGCAATCGCTATAGCAACTACCTTCTTCAAGAGGAAATTCAATGAAGAACAAAAAAATACAACAATTACCAACTACATTCTAGGAGCATCCTTCATCACAGAAGGAGCCATACCATTTGCGGCAGCAGAGCCAACAAGAGTCCTACCATCATGTATAATTGGTTCAGCCATAGCAGGAGCAATCGTAGGCTACTTTGGCATAAACGCCCCAGCCCCACACGGAGGAATCTTCATCCTCCCAGCCATGGGAAGCCTAAACCAAGCCCTCCTATTTGTAGGAGCAGTACTAATAGGAGCAATAATCGGAGGATTAATTCTAGGAACAATCAAGAAAAAACCAGAAACCCAAGCCTAAATAAAAAATCACCTTGAGGTGGATTTTGCTTTGGTATATGAATTAAAAACTATAAAAAACCTAAACTGCCAGTATTTACTGGTGTTTAGGTTTTTTTCTTAGGATATTTGATTAAACCAAAATTAATTGGACCTTATTTTTCTCGAGCATCTCGATGCTTTCCCTGTCTAGATCATCATCGGTTATTACTATGTCGATGTTGGCGAGTGTGCCTGTTCTAAAATTTGCTGTTTTAGAAAATTTGGACGAATCGCAGACAAGGATATTTTTGCTTGTTGATTCATTGATCATATACTGGTTAATTTCAACCTCATCCATTAGGGAAGTTGTCAACTCTCCTTCTTTGCTTATGCCTGAAATACCGATGATTGTGATATCAGAAGCTAGGATTTTTAGGTTATTTATGGCAAAAATACCTGTGAGGGCGTTTTTTGGATAGGAAATTTTACCACCTGTAAGAGTGACATTGACATGAGGGTCAATATCCAAAAATAGGGCCCTGGCATTATTTGTAATTACATTAATCCTTTTGTTTTTTAAATATTTTAGGACTAGGAGGGCTGTAGATGATGAATTTATAAAGATATCATCGTATTCATTTATGAATTCTGCACACTTTTGGGCAATCCTATCCTTCTTGTTTTCTAAAACAAGATTTTTTCCATCATTATTCTTGTTTATTTTTGCACCACCATAAAACCTAACTATTTTGCCTATGGACTCAAGGAAACTTAGGTCACGTCTTATAGTGATTTCAGAAACGTTGAAAGTATCGACAAGTTCCTGGGTGCTGGTTTCTTCTTTATCATCTATATATTTGAGAATGCTTTCTCTTCTGTTATCAACGATTGATTTTTTTATTTTCATACTTACCTCGTATATATACTCTCATATATATGATAATACTGTTTGGTGAAAAAATCAAAAAAATCATATAATACTTGAATGAAAATGATAACATTTTTCAAAACAATCAAATAATCAAAAAACAAGAGAATGATTGATTGATTATTTTTATAAATATTTGGTTTATTCTCAAAAATATCAATAATAAATATAAAACAATCAAATAATTCGTAAAATATAGGTATAAAATGCAGTTTTTAGCTTGACCAATCATAAAAAGCATTATATCATATTAACAGATAGAAGATGATATAGTAATTTTATGGAGGGATACGATGAGTCAAATAGATGAAATTACAAGAGAGAAATGGATACTAGGCGCTTTTCCTGAGTGGGGAACCTGGTTAAATGAAGAAATCGATGAAGAAGTTGTAGAAAAAGGCACATTCGCTATGTGGTGGATAGGATGTACAGGTATTTGGTTTAAGACTGAAAACGATACTAACATCGCTATAGACCTATGGTTTGGAAATGGTAAGAGAACAAAAAAAGTTAAGGAAATGGCTCCTTACCATCAAATGAGAAATATGACTGGTGGTAAAGCCCTACAACCAAACTTAAGAGCTAACCCAATCGTTTATGATCCATTTGCAGTTACTAAAGTAGATGCGGTTTTATCTACACATTATCACAACGATCATATCGACCCATTCTTTGCAGCAGCAGTACTTAGAAATTGTGCAGATGATGTTCCTTTCATAGGACCTAAAGAGTCAGTTAAAAAATGGCTATCATACGGTGTTCCTGAAGATAGGTGCATAGTTGTAAAACCTGGAGATGAAATCAAGATTAAGGATACAACAATCATAGCTCTTGATTCTTTCGATAGAACTTGCCTAGTAACAACAGAAGTGGGCGAGGATATAGAAGGTATTTGCCCAACAAATATGGATGAAAAGGCAGTAAACTACCTAATCCAAATGCCAGCTGGTACAGTTTACCACACAGGTGACTCTCACTTCTCAATAGGTTTTGCTGAAGTTGGTAAGAAATATGATATAGATATAGCCTTTGGGTCTTATGGTGATAACCCAGTTGGTAACCAAGATAAGATGACATCTATAGACATACTAAGAATGGCAGAATCCGTTGGATGTAAGGTAGTAATTCCAATCCACCACGATGTTTGGACAAACTTCAAGGCAGATCCAAAAGAAATTAAATACCTATGGAACTATAGAAAAGATAGGTCAAAATATACATTCAAACCATATATATGGGATGTTGGTGGCAAATACATCTGGCCAACAATGAAAGATGACCTTGAATTTAGGTATAGACCAGGATTCGAAGACGCATTCGAAAATCCAAGAAATGTACCATTCAAATCAATCTTATAATTGAGTTGTAAAATTGATGTCAGAAGCTAAGGAATAGTTCCTTAGCTCTTGATGCTGATAAGGAGAATATAATGATTGAGAAATTTATTAGTAAAGAATTTATACAACTTAATGTTGAAGTGAATGATTGGAAAGATGCAATAAAAATATCGGCCAAACCATTGCTGGATAAAAATATTATTAAAGAAAAATATATAGATAATATGATTGCATCTGTGGAAGAAATGGGACCATATATTGCATTAGACAGGAACATTGCATTGGCACATGCGAGACCAGATGATTCTGTAAATGAAATAGGATTATCTTTTATGACAATTAAGAATGAGCTGAATTTAGGATCTGATTTTGATCCAATCAAGTTAATGCTATGCTTAAGTGCCGTGGATAGTGATTCTCACATTGAATTAATTATGGAATTATCAAATGTTTTATGCGATAAAGATATAGTTAATAAGATAATATCTGAGAATAATGTGGATGATGTAATTGAAATATTAAATAATAGTATTAATAAGTAGGTATGGAGTTTTGTATGAATACGCTGTTAAAGTTTATTGAGGAATTACTACTAGAACCAGTAGTGTTAATAGGAATATTAGTTTGTATAGGTTACATATTAAGCAAAAAAAGTTTGATTAAGATTATAACTGGTACTATCAGTTCTATGGTCGGACTTATGCTTATCTTATTTGGTGGAAAAATGTTTACAGAAACATTTAAACCAATAGTAAATGCAGTAAGTGAGCATTATGGTATAAGTGGATATTTAATGGATCCTTATGCGATGAGAGCTTCTACACAAGAAGCGTTAGGAGACTCGTTTGGATTTGTTGGGTATGTTTTCATCTTAGCATTTGCTGTTAACATATTATTAGTAATGTTAAATAAATATACTAAAGCAAAAGGTATATTTTTAACAGGTAATGCTGGATTTGCTCATTCTCAAGCAATTTTATGGTTAGTTCATTTTTGGTTAGGTTTGAATTGGGTGCCAACAGTTATAATATCTGGTGTTTTATTGGGCATTTACTGGGCTATATCAACAACAATACCAATTAAGGCTGTAAAAGATGTCACTAATGGAGCAGACTTTACAATCGGTCACAATCAAATGTTTGGTATATGGTTCTTTTCAAAATTTGCACACAAATTTGGAAATCCTGAGACAGAAGATGCTGAACATTTAAAATTACCAGGATGGTTAGGAATTTTTGAACATAACGTAACTGGAATATCAATTATAATGACAGTGTTCATTGGTGGATTTTTAATGAGTATTGGACCAAAAAATGTTCAAGAATTAGCAGGAAAACAGCATTGGTTAATTTATATAATAATGCTCGGATTAAAATTCTCAATGTATATGGTTATTTTATTACAAGGTGTAAGAATGTTAATCGGTGAAATAAATCAATCATTTAAGGGTATTCAAGAAAAACTTATTCCTAACGCTGTACCAGCTGTTGACGTAGCTGCATTATTACCATTTTCACCTAATGCTGCAACTTTAGGTTTTATATGCTGTACTCTTGGAACTATATTTTCCATATTTATCCTAGTTATGACTAATAGTCCAATTATGGTATTACCGGGCTTTGTGCCATTATTTTTCTCAGGTGGTCCTATTGGAGTAGTTGCTAATAAATATGGTGGGTACAAAGCAGTTATTGTTTGTACATTTTTACTAGGAATAATACAGAGTTTTGGTACAATTTGGGCGATCAGTTTAAGTGGATTACCAAATGGTATTGGATGGACAGGAATGTTTGACTGGGCAACAGTAATACCATTCTTTACACAAATACTAAAGTTTATATCTCAATTGTTTTAAATTATATTAAGTAAATAGGAGTTGAAATGAGTAAAAAAATTAATGTACTATTCGTATGTGGCTATGGCGTAGGAAGTAGTGTTATGTGTGCTGGAATGACAAAGAAAGAACTTGATAAATTAGGAGTTGAATCAGAAGTAGAGCACACCTCTGCTGGCGAAGCACAAGGTTTTCAAGATTGGGTTGATATTGTAGCTGTTTCTAAAAAATTAATTCATATTGTAAATCTAGATGCATTCCCTAATAAAGATGTAGTTGAAATAGAAAATATAATGGACGGAAAAGGGATTGCTGAAAAAATATATAATATTGCTAAAGAAAAATTTCCTGAATCAATAAATGGTAATTAAATGAGAGCTGTTATTATTATGTTTGACAGTCTAAATAGTAGGTTTTTACCTTGTTATGGTAATAATGAGGTGTATGCTCCTAACTTTGAGAGATTGTCAAGAAAATCAGTAAAATTTAATAATAGCTACGTAGGAAGCATGCCTTGTATGCCGGCTAGAAGGGAACTTCATACCGGCAGATACAATTTCTTACACAGAGAATGGGGACCTATGGAACCATTTGATAACTCGATGCCTGAAATTTTGAAGAAGAATGGAATTTATTCACATTTAATTAGTGATCATATCCACTATTGGGAAGAAGGTGGTGGAAATTATCATACCAAATATTCTAGTTGGGAGATTGTTCGTGGACAAGAAGGCGATCATTGGAAGGGTGTTGTAAAAGAGCCAGTTTATCCCGAGGTTGCATCAACACCACAAAATCAAAGCGGAACCGGCGTCTCAAGTATGTGGAGAAGCGATTGGGCCAATAGAGAATACATGCATTTTGAAAAAGACCAACCAATGTCTGAAGTCTTTAAATTAGGTGAAGAATTCATAAATAAAAACAGTGGTGAAGATAATTGGTTCTTACAAATTGAAACTTTTGACCCACATGAGCCTTTCTTTGTAAAAGAACATTATTTAAATAAATATGAAAAAGATTACAAGGGCAAACATTTTGACTGGCCAAGGGGAAGGGTTACAGAAACAGAAGAAGAAGTAAAACACGCTATTAATCAATACAAAGCCTTAGTTACAATGTGTGATAAGAACTTAGGAAAAATTCTGGACCTATTTGATTTGCACAATTTATGGGATGATACCCTTTTAATAGTTGGTACAGATCATGGATTCTTACTTGGAGAGCATGGATATTGGGGAAAGAACCAAATGCCTTATTACAACGAGGTAGCTAAGACTCCTTTGTTTATCTATGACCCAAGAACTAAAACAAAAGATGTTGAAAGAAATTCAATTGTTCAGATGATTGACTGGGCTCCAACAATTCTAAACTTTTTCCATTTGGATATACCATCAGAAATGCAAGGTTCAGACTTGAAGGATACTGTTAAAGAAGATAAGCCTGTAAGAGATAATGCTTTATTTGGAGCCTTTAGTGGACATGTTAATATTGTTAACGATGAATACACTTACATGAGAGCATCAGAGCCTGGGCGTGAAAATGATATCTTCAACTATACATTGATGCCATGTTATATGCATCATGCATTTGGTATTAATGAATTGTCAAAAACAGAACTGGTAGATGGATTTAGCTTTACCAAAGGTCTAAAAGTAATGAAGGTACCTGCAAAGGATAAATATGGAGTAAATTCATTTGGTAATTTGTTATTTGATAACAAAAAAGATCCTAATCAGGTAAAGCCAATCAAAAGTCCTGAAATAGAAAACATCATGATTGAGAAATTAATATTAGCTATGAAAAATGAAGATTCACCAGAGGAACAATATACCAGATTAGGCTTGAATAAGGAAAATTAAATTAGGTAATTTGATGAAATTAAATTATTTAAATTTAATGATTAAACCAGCATCGGCATGTAATTTGAAATGTAAATATTGTTTCTACAATAAAGTTAAACCAGTAACAGAATCTATAAGTATGGATTATGATGTTATGGAAAAGATAATTGAGAAATCATTTGAGATTACAAATGATTTCTCAGTTATTAATTTTAATTTTCAGGGTGGTGAACCTTTATTAGCTGGTAAAGATTATTTTAAAGAATTTATTAATAAGGTAAACCAATTAAAAGAAGGAAGGATTGTAAATTATACAGTTCAGACAAATGGAACACTAATTGATGATGCTTGGGTTAAGTTTTTCAAAGCTAATAGTTTTCTTGTAGGTTTGTCTATTGACGGATTTAAAGAAAATAATAATATTTATCGTATTGATAATAATAATAGAGATACACACCAAAAAATTCTAAAAAGTTATAAATTATTAAAATCCTATGAAGTAGATACTAATATTTTAACGGTCTTAACAAGTAATTTAATAAATTACCCTCAACAGTTATATAAATTTTATAAATCCAATAGAATGAACTATGTGCAATTAATACCATGCCTTGATTTTGGTTATTCAGATTATGAAAGTCTTGATTTAGATAAGTTAAGTGAGTTTTACAGAAAGTTATTTAAAATTTATATTGATGATGACGATCCTGTAAATATTGATTTTTTTCAAAATATTGAAATAATCTTATCTGGAAAAATCCCTTATAAGTGTGGTATGAAAGGATTTTGCGAAACTCAACTAATAATAGATAGTAAGGGTCTTGTTTATCCTTGTGATTTTTATACTGAGGAAAAATATAAATTAGGTGACATTACCACTGATTCATTGGAAGATATGATTAATTCTAATATTAATGATATTTTTAGATCTAAAAAAATGGATGATAGCTGTTGTAAAAGATGTAGATTCTCTATCATTTGCAAAGGAATGTGTAAGAAGATAAGTACTGTCTATATGAATACTTCTGATGAACAATGCTTGATAAATGATTTTTTAGGATTTATAGTAGCAGGAAATTTCAGGAGATAAATAATGAATAATAAGAATAAGATTTTAAAACTATTTACTTCAAGCTTTTATTTGTCGGCGTTTACTTTTGGTGGCGGTTATGTTATTTTATCATTAATGGAAAATATGTATGTTAAAAAATATAAGTGGTTAACAAAAGATGAGATGCTTGATATGACTGCTATTGCACAGTCAGCTCCAGGAGCAGTTGCAGTGAATGCATCTATTACAGTTGGATATAAGATAGCCGGAGTAGTGGGAGCTGCAGTTTCGTGTATAGGCACTATACTTCCACCTTTGATTTTATTATCACTGATATCATTTTTTTATGACTGGTTTATAAAAAATTATTATATTGCGGTCGTATTAAAAGGCATGCAGGCTGGTGTGTGTGCTCTGATATTTTCTGTAGTATATGATATGATAAAGGAAGTTGCTGGTGATTTTAATCCATTAATTATTGCCATTTTACTTATATCTTTTATTTCCATTTTCTGGTTTGATATAAGCATAATCACTGTTATGGTACTAGTAATATTAATTGGTGTTATTTATGCATTTTACAATGAAAGAAAAAAACAATGATGTTAATTGAGTTATATATAAGTTTTTTTAAAGTTGGATTGTTCGGATTTGGTGGTGGTTATGCGTCGTTACCATTAATACAAGAAGAAGTTGTGAATGCTCATAATTGGATAAGTTTATCTGAATTTAATAATTTAATAACAATTTCTCAGATGACACCTGGTCCAATAGCTATAAATTCTGCTACTTTTGTCGGTAGCAAAATTCTAGGGATTCCAGGATCAATTGTAGCAACTTTGGGGTGTATCACTCCTTCAATTTTTATTGTTGGTACCATATCATATTTATATGTAAAATACAAAGAAATAGAAATTATCTCAAATATTCTTAAAATATTACGACCTGCAGTTGTTTCGATGATTTTAGCTGCTGGAATATCTATTTTTAAAACGGCGTTATTTGATGTTAATGAAGTTGTAATTGGAAATATGGATGTAGAAATATTAATACTTTCTATCGTGACATTTCTTGCAATAAGAAAATCAAAAATGGATCCGATTGTATTGATGATTGCATCAGGTTTTATTTATTTAATAATTTGTTTAATAAGGGGATAATATGTTTAAAGAAATAATTGAAAAAGGTTTATATGATTTTTGTGAGGGTTTTGATAGCTGGGAAGAAGCTATTGAGAAGTCTTGTGAAAAACTAATTGAAAAGGATATAGTTGAGGAAAATTATCCTAAGCAAATTATTGAGACTGTTAATAAATATGGTCCATACATAGTTTTGGTTCCTGGTGTAGCTATGCCTCATTGCCAAGAGAATGCTGAAGGGGTTAAGGATACAGCTATTGCCTTTATGAAGGTGAATAAGCCTGTAGTTTTTGATAAGGATGATAGGGATAAGGATGCTAGGTTATTTTTTACTGTAGCAAGTGTCAATCCAGATAAGCATCTAGAAAATATTGGTGCCTTGTCTGAAATACTTGGAGATGAGGAAATTATATCAGCCCTAGAAGAGGTAAATAATTTAGAAGACCTTTTAAAGGTTAAAGAAAAATTTAATATATAGGAGTAGTTATGGATTTTTTATATGCTATACTTAATGGATTTGTAAAAAATATACTAACAAAACCTGCATTTTTCATTGGTTTTTTAGTATTGATTGGTTACCTGCTTGATGGTAGGAAATGGTATGAGGCTCTTGCTGGTTTTATTAAGGCAACAGTTGGTTATATGATCTTAAGTGTTGGTTCTGGTGGGCTTGTTAAAACTTTTAGGCCTATCTTAACAGGACTTAAGGATAGGTTTGAGATTTCCGCTACAGTTATTGACCCATATTTTGGTCAAAACGCAGTTACTGAAGGTATGGAGCATTTGGGTAGGTCGTTCTCCCAGGTTATGCTACTGTTACTAATAGCCTTTATTGTTAATATCGTTTTAGTAAGGCTTAAAAATATCACTAAGATGAGGGCAGTATTTACAACAGGTCACGTTCAGATGCAACAAGCTGCTACAGCTTTTTGGTTAATCGTATTTTGTTTCCCAACCCTAGGTCAAACTCCAATCCTTATTATAATGGCTGTTTTACTAGGACTTTATTGGGCAGTTGGTTCTAACTTAACTATCGAAGATACACAAAAACTTACTGATGGTGCAGGTTTCTGTATAGCTCACCAACAAATGTTTGGTATCAGATTTGCTTGTTGGTTATCAGATAAATTATTTAAAAATCATAAAGAAAATAGCAAGAATTTAGATGATATAGAATTACCAGGATTTTTATCAATCTTCAACGAAAACATGGTAGCA
>NZ_CAUPFR010000048.1:0-11937 GCF_963510575.1 uncultured Anaerococcus sp.
ACATAGGCTTTCTTATCAGCATCTAGAGCTTTAAGTGCATTTTTTGCTTCTTTAGTCTTAGCATTTTCTAGTTCAAGGCTGTCTACTACTACTAAATCTCCGTCGTTTAGTTTAGTTGTAAGAACTGAGTAAAGTGCTTTTCTTCTTAGTTTCTTAGCTAGTTTGTAGCTGTAGTCTCTTGGCTTTGGTGCAAATACAACACCACCGCCTGTGTAGTGTGGAGCTCTTATAGAACCTTGACGAGCACGTCCTGTTCCTTTTTGTCTGAATGGCTTTCTTCCACCACCACGTACCTCAGCACGAGTTTTAGCTGATTGTGTACCTTGTCTTTTATTTGCTAGTTGGTTTTTGATTACTTCGTAAACTGCGTGTTCGCTTACTTTTGTAGCGAAGATTGTTTCGTTTAGTTCAAGTTCGCCAACATTTTCTCCCTTAATATTTAAAATATTTACTTTAGGCATTTTATCCTCCTTAGTCTAGGCTTTTAATAGCTTGTTTAACTTCAACAAGTCCACCCTTAGGTCCTGGTACTCCGCCTTTTACTAAGATGTAGCTATCTTCAGCGTTAACTTTTACTAGCTTAACATTTTGGATAGTTACACGTTCGTGTCCCATTTTTCCTGAACCTTTTCTACCCTTGAATACTCTTGATGGGTCAGAACCTGCTGCTCTAGCACCTGCTACTCTGTGAGATTTTGAACCGTGGCTTGCTGGACCTCTTCCGTAGTTCCATCTTTTGATAGCACCTTGAGTTCCCTTACCCTTTGAAATGGCAACTATATCTACTAATTGTCCTTCTTCAAAGATGTCAACTGTGATTTTATCACCAGCTTTTAGTTCTGTCTCTTCTTCGCCAAGGTTGATTTCTTTTAGATATCTCTTGTATGAAGCGCCAGCCTTGTCATAATGACCTCTGATTGGCTTTTTAACGTTCTTTTCTTTTTTGTCAACTGTTCCGACTTGGATAGCATTGTATCCATCTACGTCTTTTGTCTTAACTTGAACAACTACGTTCTCGTCAGCTTTTAGAACAGTAACAGGAGTAATAACTCCGTCTTCGTCGATGACTTGAGTCATGCCTACTTTTGTTGTAAATATACTCTTCATGAGTCCTCCTTAATTACAGCGGATTGATCAATCTAGTTAATCCTTATTAACCTTTAACCGTCAATCATCCTAATTACAGTTATAGTTTAATCTCTATATCAACACCAGCTGGAAGATTTAACTTCTTTAGGGCATCTAATGTTTTTGCATTAGGACCGATGATGTCGATAAGTCTTTTGTGAGTTCTTTGTTCAAACTGTTCTCTGGAATCTTTGTATTTGTGAACCGCTCTAAGAATTGTAATTCTTTCGATTTCTGTTGGTAATGGAATTGGTCCACTTACTTCTGCTCCGCTTCTTTTTACCGCTTCTACGATTTTCTCTGCTGAGCTATCGATAACTTCGTGATCGTAAGCTCTAAGTCTGATTCTTATCTTTTGTTGATTAGCCATTTTCCTCTCTCTTTCTTTTACGCCCGTCCGGGCGTTTGATTATTTTTGGAAATCGCTCGGGATCATTCCCAAGCTTGCTCAGTCGGAGTTTCCTTATGCATTGGCCCATACATAAGCAACATCTAACTTCAAAGCACCTATATATAATACAACATATAGGACCATTTGGCAAGTGCTTATTTAAGATTTCTAAGCTTTTGCTTTTTTGTTTATTTTAAAATTTCAAACAAAAATCTATTTACTTACCACGGCCACTAATAAATATACTTTCAAACTAGCATTTTTCAAGGAAATCTTAATAATTTTTGTTGATTTTCAAAAAATTCCTTCCTTATATATAAAACTTATTTCCAAATCTTATAAAACTACCTAACTTTTCTTTTTCCTAATTTTTTCCAAAGGCCAGCTACAAAGGGTACCAAAAGCGAACTTATAATCACAACTGTTCCCAACTGAGCTGCTGCCAAACTTTCATAGGCTTGCCAAGACTTATCGAGATTGGCTACCAAGGCTGGCACTATAACAGAATTTCCCGCAGCTGTATAAGTAGAAATCGCAGCCCAACCTTGCCTCTTATTGATAAATATATCAGCAGGCAGGGAAATAAGAAAGCTAGCTCCAACTGTAAGGATTGATAAAACTACACCTGCTGGTCCACCCTTAAAAATCGCTCCAAGATTAATTCCTGCCCCGATTGCAAAGCCTAGGAAGGGCATGATATATTTTTGAGTTCCTGCCAAAAAACTGCAAAAATTCTTATCTATGTTGCCCAAAAATATGCCTACAAGGATTGGAAAGGCTAAATCCAAAATAGATGTCGGGGTAATATCAGCAATCCCGAGCATGGATAAGGTCAAAAAAGTAAATATAGGTACAGAAATAATTGCAGTTATGGCTGCACTTGCCATATCGTACTCATCACCATAATCGCCGATTAAACCTATAAAAATCGAATTGTTGTGGTTTGAAATTGCGGCTACAAAGGCTAGGGCAGAAATACCCAAAAAGCCTTCCCTTCCAAAGACCTTAAAAAATAAGAAGCCAAGGACAATAGCTGTTAACCACTTAGCTAAAAACAAAACTAATCCCCTGTGAATGGCAAGTTTGAGTCTTTTTATGGTAAGCTGACTACCAACTGCAACAAGGGTGACATCAATAAGTGCGTTTAGGCCTTCTTTGCTGGTAAGTGCCGCAGTCATTGGCCCAATTTCCAAAATATTTGGCCCCAGGGTATTGATTAGGGCAGCAAAAATCATCGGCACAACAATTGTCGCCGCCGGCACCCTTTTAAAAAATTTAGCTAACATAAATTCCTCCAATAATAGGGTTATTATACTCAGTTTTCAAAAAATTCCAGATTTTTCTCCTGGCTCAATTTCAAAATGATTCCCACAAAAAAAACTAAGGAAAGGCTCTTTCCCTAGCTTTTGTCTTATAAAACTTATATCCTATTGTTAATCCATCCTATGATATCGCTGATTACTTCGTCCTTGGCGTATTCGTTCATAATCTCATGGTATAAGCCCTTATAGATTTTAATTTGGCAATCTTTTGAAGAATTATTTTCGAAAAATTCAAAACTGTCTTTATAGTTTACAAGAGCATCATCCCTGCCATGGAGGATTAAAACTGGGTATGAGAAGTCTTTTTCATTTTCCTTAAACCAAGTAATTCCATCTTTGACTTCATAAAGCAAGCCAAGTTGGTATTTCTTAAGGTTTAATGGGTCAGCAACATAGGCTTCTACAACTTCTTTTACAGAGCAAACCCCATCGCCAAGCTCGTTTGGAATTTCTGTGTGTGGGTCAAGTCCTGGTCCAACTATTTCAGTTAACTTGTTAAAATCGTGTGTTAATCCACCAGAGGTTATAACACCTGTAAGCCTTTTATCTTTATACTTTGCCCCATATAGGCTTACTGCAAAACCACCCATAGAATGGCCTAGTAAAAATATTGGAAAGTTAGGATTTTCTCCTATAGCCCTATCTACAACGACATTTACATCACCTAACATATCGTTATAGTCTTTATAAAATCCCCTTTCACCATCAGACTGGCCGTGGCCCCTGTGGTCAAACCTGTAGGTTGAAAAACCTGCTTGGTGGAATTTTTGGGCTACATAATCGTACCTACCAGAATATTCTGCCAAACCGTGAACAATCACAACAGCAGCCTTAGCATTTGCCAATTCTTCCTTGTTGTAAAATAAACGTGTGCCATCAAAAGATTCAATAAAATTTGCCATAATTACCTCCCAAATTTTTATATTGAATATTTTTAAAACTTAGTAATTTTTTTACTTAGCTTACTTGCTAGAATTTTTATCTTTTCTGACTTAGGATATTAAATCAAAGACTTATTTTGATCTGCCTTTTTTTATGAAAGCTTCAAGCTCTTCGTGATTTGGTAGGCCTTCGTTGTCACTTCTGTTGCCAACTTGGATAGCACCAATGGCGTTTGCTCTTTCTACGCTTTCGTACATGGTTTTGCCTTCTATAATTCCGCTTAAAACCCCAACAGCAAAGCCATCACCAGCCCCAACTGTATCCACAACTTTTTCTACCTTAAAACCTGGAACTAGGTCTGACTTTTCACCGTCATTGTAATAAGCACCCCTTGAACCATTTTTAACTACAACTGTCTTTACCCCTAATTTTTGATAAAAATCTGCAATTTCGTCATTGTCAGAAGTTTTTGCTAGGACTTCTCCTTCCGCCTCACCAGGCAAGATTAGGTCTGCGAATTCTGCAATTTCATTTAAAACCCTAACCATAGTTTCTTCATCTTCCCATAAGGCAGGACGTAAATTAGGGTCAAAGGTTAGGAAAATATTATTCTCCTTAGCTCTTTCTGCCAACCTAAAAGTCGCTTGCCTAGCGCTTTGGGAAAGGGCTGGAGGAATACCTGTAATATGGATTAAATCAACACCTTCAAGGTCTATTTTATCAATATCTTCCTTGGTGATATGGGATGCAGCCGAACCCTTTCTATAATATGGAGCTTGTGGGTCACTACCATCTGTAACCCTATTTTTCAACTGAATACCAGTCCTATAAACAGGGTCATAAGCAAGAAAACTTGTACCTATTTCGTTTTTCTTTAGGGTTTTTTCTATATAATGACCAAATGGATCGTCTCCAAGTTTTGTTACATACTCAACCTTGTGACCAAGCCTTGTTAGCCCAATTGCAACATTAACCTCTGCCCCAGATATTGCCCTGGTAAAATGTTCAACATCTTCTAGGGGTCCAACCGTATCAGCAATCAATAAAGCCATAGGTTCACCAAATAAAATTACTTTAGCCATAAATCCTCCTTATATATCTTCATTAAAAAGCTAAAGGCATGTCTGCCTATTTTTTAAATAACAACCTTTAGATAAGCTTACAATTAATTTCTCTTATCTTAACTTAGATTGTGCGGCAATTTATTTTAAAATCAAGAAATTTTTCTATAAAATCACTTTTTCCTACTAGTAGTTTCCTTCTCAACAAGCTTTGCTTCGAGGGAAATATTAGTTTCAGCCTCCTCCTCATTCAAAATCTTAAGGAGGTTATCAATAGCAATTTCAACTTGGTCTGAAATCCTCTGATCAATCGATGTTATGGCTTGGTTAGTAAATTCAGTAGCGTGAATATTATCAAAACCAATAATTCCCAAATCTTCAGGAATTTTTATACCGGCATTTGCCATAAGTTTATAAGCGTTGACAGCTAAGGTATCAAGTTCAAACTGAATTGAGTCGAATTCTGGATTTTTCTTTAAAAAATCAATAAGATTTGGTAAATCTTTCTCAAGGCTCCTTACCTTAAATTCGACGAAATTTGCATCATCGTAATACTTATATAAGGCCTCAACAAAACCAGATTTTTTTGCTATATAGGACCTGGACATATAACCTGCATCTAAGGATACGTAAAGGGGTTTTTTGTAAGAATTGTCCCTTAAAAGTTTTACAGCCTGGTCCATCGCTTCAATTTCATCTATATATACATTTATAATATTTTCATTTTCATCGCTGGTCTTTACATTCAAAAGCGCCATGGGAATGATAACTGACATATTTTTTAGTTTTTCATAAAATTTTGCTTCCTCGTAGGTAGAACCAACCCCGATTATAGCGTCAACCTTACTTTCAACCAAAACATCCAGATAAGCCACTTTCTTTTCAAAACTATTGGTAGTCACGCAAAGAAGAGTAGTATAACCCAGCTTGTCAAGCCTTCTTTCGAGTTCATAAGCCGATTGGCTTTCAAAATACCCCCTAATATCAGGAACCATAATCCCAATCATCTGGGTAGAATTTTTGGCAAGACTCCTCGCAATCCTATTTGGCTTATAACCGGATTCTTCAATAATTCCTTCGATAATCCTCCTGGCCTTATCGCTTACATTTTTTGACTTGTTAATAACTCTGGAAACCGTCGCAGTAGAATACCCCGACTTCTCAGCTATATCATAAATATCCATACCAGCCTCACACATATCTCTATTATATATTATATCACAGAAAACGTTTCTTTATAATAATTTATAAAAAAAATCATACCAGCTGACTTTCCCTAATTTTTAGGCAAGAAAACCCAAAAGTAAATAGACTGCCCCGCTTGCCAGCATCAGCTTTATCGGGTCGTAATTCTTTTTTTGCATGATAATAAAAACTATGATGAAAATTCCAAGCATTTTGAAATCAAGATTTGCCATTGCCACAGGATTTACATCAAAAAGTGCAGTTTTTAAAATATCAATTCCTGCTATTAGGATCATTACAACAATGGCAGGTCTTAGGAATTTTAGGACTTCTGTAATCAAATCCAAATCCTTGTATTTTTTGTAAAAATACGAAAGGGCTCCAACTATGATGGCTGATGGAAGGATACAACCGATTGTAGCAGCAAGGCTTCCTGGAAAACCTGCAACTCTTTGACCCACAAAGGTAGCTGAATTTAGGGCGATTGGCCCCGGAGTCATCTGGCTAATAGTGATTAGGTCGTTAAATTCACTTACACCAAGCCACCCGTTTTGAGTAACTACTTCCTGTTGGATAAGGGGAAGGGCAGCATAGCCACCACCAAAAGAAAAAAGTCCGATTTTTAAAAAACTTATAAATAATTTAATTAACATGACCCCTCCTTTTTGTAAAAGCATTTATAAGGCCCAGACAAATAAGCCCACCGATTATATAAACTATGTTTACTTTCAAAAAGTATCCCAAGATAAAGGCAAGTACCATAATTACCGGCACAAATTTTGACTTTGTCTTAAGCAAGTCCTTGGCCATATCATAAGAAACCTTAAAAATCAGGGCGGCTATGGCTGCTTGCATGCCCTTTAAAAAACTTGCTATATAGTGGTTTGCTATAAAGGCTTGGTAGAACATTGATATCACCGAAATAATTACAAGGGGTGGGATGGCTGTCCCTAAAATTGCCACAAACATCCCAGGTATTCCTCCTGTTTCGTAACCAACAACTATTGACGCATTTATAGCAACTGCTCCCGGCGCCGACTGGGCAATAGCTGTCATATCAAGCATCTGATCCTTATCTATCCACTTTAATTTATCTACAAAAGTATCTTTCATCAAGGTCAAAATCACATAACCTCCACCAAAGGTAAAGGCTGATAAGTATAGGGTTGATTTAAAAATTTTCCATAATTTCTTTTCCATAATTTTCTCTTTCTACCTATATCTTACTATTTTTTTGGGTATAAGTAAGGAGAGGTGGTTATGAAATTAATACTAGCAGTTGATAAAAATTGGGCAATCGGTAGGGATAACAGAATGCTTTACGACCTAAAAAAAGACCTAACCCACTTTAAGGAAACCACGACCGGTGGCATGGTTATAATGGGGAGAAAAACCTTCGATTCTATGGGTTTTGCCCTTCCTAATAGGGAAAATATAATCCTAAGCCGTGACAAAAGCTTGAAGCGAGATGGAGCTCTGGTTTTTAATGATCCTCCTTCCATAATTTCTTATGCAGAAAATTCTCCCAAAGAGGCCTTTGTCATAGGTGGGGCAGAAATTGCAGAAATTTTTCTTGACCAAATTGATGAGGCAATCATCACGAAAATTGACAAGGAAAGTCCCGCTGACACCTACCTCCACAACTTTGATAAGGACCCCGATTTTGAAACAGTTGAAGAAAGCCAACCCCTTATCGACAATGGGATAAGGATAAAATTTGTAAAATACAAGAGAAAGGAAAGAAAAGAAAATGAAAGATAAGATATTATTTGTATCCGACCTCTGCCCAGATTGTGCAGGGATTTTAGGAGAAATTAAGGATGGTTCAGAAAAATATACTGACTATGATGTTGTAAACATCACATCTTCCATGCTAAGCCTAAAGCTATTCCTTAAATATAGGGACACTTTGGATGGCTATAAGGAAGTTAGAGATAGCCACAGGGCAGGAGTGCCTTCTGTGGTAATCGGTGAATCCGAGGTAAAATTTTTATAAATTCCAACTATAAATGATTTCTGTTTAGAAAAGCCTGGCTCATCATGCCAGGCTTTTTCCGTCCTTTAAATTATAGGATTTGGTTAATTTTTTCCTTCAATTTTCTTGTGTCTTCTTCTACATTTGGGCTATCCATGATTGCCCTTACAACACAAATTCCGTCCACGCCTGAACCTGCTAGGATATCTACATTATCAATATTTAATCCACCTATGGCATAGACTTTGATGCCTACATTTTTTTTGATTTCCTTTAGGGTCTCGACGCTAGTTCTTTTGGTTTTAACGTGGGTTTTGGTTTCAAATATTGCCCCAACTCCTAGATAATCAGCACCTTCCTTTTCGGCTTTTTTGGCAGCCTTTACAGACTTTGCTGTTGCCCCTATAATAGCATCAGGACCTAAAAGTTTTCTTCCAAGCTCTATTGGCATATCATCTGCACCGAGATGGACTCCTATACCAAGGGCCCAAGCCAAATGAGGTTTATCGTCAATTAGCATTGGGACTTTGTAGGAATCACAAAGGGCCTTGACCTTTTTGCCAAGGTCTAGGATTTCCAAGTCAGTCTTGTCTTTTTCCCTCAATTGGAGGATATCAACCCCACCCTTTAAGGCACTTTCCACCCTGGCTAGGAATTCTTCCTCGCTATACTTATCCGAATTTGTCACAAGATATAGTTTTTTCAAAATTTTATCTCCCTTACTTTTGCTTTTTTCCTTATTTCTTCATTGCTAATCACAGATATTTCATCCATTAAATTTACAAAAAATGTGTAAAGCCTTGGTGTATCTGCCTTTTCGCCACTCACTTCCATCAACAAGAGCCCTGCTAGGGCAGCTGAAACAGGGTCAGTCACAGCCATCAAGCTTGAAATCATTGCAGTTAACATACAACCTGTGCCGGTGATTTTGCTTAAGTTTTTAACCCCATTATCAATGGTAAAATAAGAATCTTCCCCAATAACTAGGTCAGTTTTGCCTGTAATCAAGACTGTTGACTGGTATTTTTTAGCAAAGTCCCTCGCTTCTCTGGCGATTTTTTCAATATTAGAGCCAAAAAGCTCGTCAGCCTTACCAACATCAATGCCCTGGGCATTTGATATCCCACTTGCAAGGGCCCTGATTTCTGAAGCATTTCCCTTAATTAGGTCAAAATGATACTTAGCTAAAAGTTCCTTAGCGAAATAATAGCGAAGAGTCGAAGCCCCAACTCCAACCATATCAACGGTTAGAGGAATATTTTTCTTTTTAGCTTCCTTGCAGGCCCTGTCAATGGCAACCATTCTTTCACTTGTAATATTACCCAGACTTAGGCTTAGGCAAGCAGAAATATCTACAATTTCAGCCACTTCATCCGGGTGGGCAGCGCAAATTGCCTTAGCTCCCATAAATAAAATGACATTTGCAACCATATTTATGGCGATTGGATGGGTGATTGCGTGGACTAGGGGTTCTTTTTCCCTCAATCTGTCCCTCGCTTCTAATATTTTTTCTAAATCAAACATTGCCCCTCCTTTCATTTTTTAAATGGTTTTTAAAATTTTTCGCAAAACCCTCTTATAGGTTGATATAGTCTGTAAATACTGGAGTCATGCCAAGCTTTTTTAGGTCGTCGAAAGTTTCTGCAGTTGACCTAGCATCGTCAATTTCAAATTGTTCATCACCCTCATCGGCACTTTTCTTTGACCTGTGACCGATTGATGTGTCCACAGATGCTGAAATTTTTGTGGCAGCATATTTTACAGCGAGATTTCTAAAATCTTTTGACTCCCTGGTTGAAAGGGTGATTGATGCAAAAGGCAAAAACATCCTGATTGCAGTCATGATTTGGAAAAACTTTTTATCGTCAACTATGTTGAATTTTAGAGAATTATCCGCACCGTGGGTTGGCCTTATCCTTGGCAAAGAAATGGCAATTTCTGCGTGAGGATATTTTTTCTGGATAAGGCTGGCGTGAATAGCAAGTTTAAAGGCTTCTTCGATTGGATCTCCCAAACCGAAAAGTGTTCCAAAACCAACTCCCCTAAAACCTGCCTTAAGGGCCCTTTCCTGGGTATCAATCCTATAGGAAAAGCTCCTCTTATGGCCGTAAGGATGGTAGTAATCATAGGTTTCTGGATTGTAAGATTCTTGGAAAACTGTCACAAAATCTGCCCCAGCCTCTCTTAAAATCTTGTAATCCGCTACATTGGCTGGATAAACCTCTATACCTATTACCTTAAAATACTTGCTTGCAATCCTACAAGCTTCCGCAATGTATTCTATTGATGAAAATCTTTGAGATTCGCCTGTTAGGATCAAAACATCTTCGATACCTGTTGCTGCCAAGGCCTTCATCTCCTCTTCGATTTCTTCGTAGGTTAATTTCGCCCTTTTTATATCGGACTTAGCCCTAAAACCACAATACCTACAGGAATTTTCGCAGTAATTCGCTATATAAATTGGAGAAAATAAGCAAACATTGTTGCCAAAATACCTTATTCTTTTCTCCTTAGCCAAATCTGCCATGACCTCTAGGTATTCTTCTGCCTCATCGCTTAGGAAGTTATACAAATCTCTTGGACTAAGACTTGATGATTCAAGGCTTGCCAACACATCAGCCTTGGTAACTTTTGTATTTTTTACTTCTTCGTAGGATAATTTTACCCTTTCTTTTATATCTGAATCGATTATATCCATTTCTGGGAAATAATCGAGCACACTTTTAATATTCATATCAGTCAAAAAAGTCCCTTAATGGTGAAGATGGGTCAGCACCTGTTTGTAAAACTCTACCTGGTTTTGCAAGGTAGGCGAGTCTGCCTCCTTCAATTCCCAATTTAAAGGCCTTGGCCATCAAATTTATATCGCTGGCAGAAGCTATACCTGTATTTGCCATGATAGCTGCGGCTCCCATTTCCATTGCTTCTGCAGCCTGACTTGGCACGCCAATTCCCGCATCAACAATAACTGGTAGGTCTATTTCGTCAATTATTATTTTTATAAAATCACGGGTAGCAAGGCCCTTGTTAGAACCGATTGGGCTGGCAAGAGGCATAATAGCAGATGCTCCTGCATCCCTTAAGTCTCTAGCAAAATTTAAATCTGGATACATATAAGGAAGAACTACAAATCCCTCTTTGGCGAGGATTTCTGTTGCCTTTAGGGTTTCAACATTATCTGGCAAAAGGTATTTAGAATCTCTCATGATTTCGATTTTAACAAAATTTCCGCAACCCATTTCCCTGGCTAACCTTGAAATCCTGATAGCTTCGTCAGCATTTCTTGCACCTGAAGTGTTTGGGATAATGGTAACTTCTTTTGGTATGTAATTTAAAATATTTGCCACATCCTTGGTATTTGCTCTTCTAAGGGCAACGGTAATCATCTGTGAACCAGCAGATTTGATAGCTGCATCAATTAATTCTGGAGAATATTTTCCAGAACCAAGGATAAACCTTGACTCAAATTTCTTATCTCCAAGTACTAAATAATCTTTATTTTCCATTTTTTTCTCCTATAATAATTTTAAGCGCTAAGAGAGCTTCTATATTTGCTACAATTCCTAGATAAGGTGCGTACAAACCTTGATCTGGACTTGATTTGAAGTCCCCAACCATAGTCACATTTTCTATTTTTTTAACCTTTATATCTGAAAAATCCCCAAGACCCGATAAGCCTGAAGCTATAATTAGTTTTTTGTCTTTCCTGCCCAAAAAATATTCAAAAACCAAACTCTTCATCTCTTTTTTATCAAAGGCCTCGATAAAAATATCAGTTTTTTCTGAAATATCATCTAGGTTTTCTTTTGTAATAAAAAGATTGTTGGAAAAAACTTTTGTGTAGGGAATGGTATCCTCGATTTTTTTCTTAGTTTGACTTACTTTTGATTTTCCCAAATCTTTTTGGTCGTAATTTTGCCTATTTAAGTTTGATAATTCAACCTTATCGTAATCGTAGATGTGAATTTCCCCAAGCCCACACCTGGCAAGGGC
>NZ_CAUPFR010000049.1:0-11884 GCF_963510575.1 uncultured Anaerococcus sp.
GTTGCTGATTTGTATAAAAGCTATTAATTTTTTAGGACAATAAAAAAACAACCTAGTTGGTTGTTAATCTATGGTCGGGGTGAAAGGATTCGAACCTTCGACCTCATGTTCCCAAAACACGCGCGCTACCAAGCTGCGCCACACCCCGTCGTCACTGACTATTATAATATACTATATAAATAATCCTTTGTCAAATATTTTTTGTTTTTTCTTTGAATTTCTTTTTGCTTTTACTTTTTTTCACAAAAAGGTCTACGAATATAATACCACATCTTTTTTGTTTTGTAAAATCTATTGACTGATGTCTTGTAAGTATTCTTATAAAGATTATAATGATAGTAGATAGGAAGGAATTTTATGGATAATCTTATTGAAGTTAAAAAAATTATCAACGATTCTAATAATATTGTATTTTTTGGTGGGGCTGGAGTTTCGACTGCCTCTGGTGTGCCAGATTTTAGGTCTGCGACAGGCTTATATAATAGGAAGAACGATTCTAAGTATTCTCCTGAATATATGCTTAGCCATGAATTTTTCGTCAACCATCCTGATGAGTTTATGACTTATTGTAAGGAAAATTTGATGCTTGATGGGATTAGGCCTAATAAGGCTCATTACGCCTTGGCGAAGCTTGAGAAAATGGGCAAGCTTAAGGCTGTGATTACCCAAAATGTGGATGGTCTTCACCAAGAAGCGGGGAGCAAAAATGTTATTGAGCTCCATGGAAATTTGAGGGATTATTATTGCGTGGATTGCCACAAGAATTTTGACTTGGCTTATGTGAAGAAATTCCCGGCTGAGGCTCATTGCGATGTATGTGGTGGTGTTGTTAGGCCTGATATCGTTCTTTATGGCGAGGGGCTTGACCAGAATAATATTTCCTATGCGATTAATTTGATTGCTCAGGCGGATGTTTTGATTGTCGGTGGAACTAGTCTTGTGGTTTATCCTGCGGCGGGTCTTATTGATTTTTATAGGGGTAATAAGTTAGTTTTGATTAATAAGGATACTACACCTCGTGATAGCCTTGCTGATTATATTATAAAGGGTGATATTGCTGAGGTTATGAATAGTTTGGTAGGTGATTAGGTGCAGAAAAAATACGGTATTGATGAGTATGGGATATTTTTAGTTTGGATTGCTATTGTGGCAGTGCTTGTGGCTTATTTTATTAAGTCTACTCTTTTAAATGGCATTTCTTCTTTTATTGTGATTTATGCTATTTTTAGGACTATGTCTACAAATATTCTTAAGAGAAGTCAGGAAAATCAAATTTTTCTTGAAAGTGTTATTGATCCGATTAAGGGCATTTTTGGGAAGGATCACAAGGATAAGTCTAAGGATGATGGTTTTAAGTATATTTCTTGTCCTTCTTGTGGTCAAAGGCTAAGAATCCCTAAAAATAAGGGGAAAATCAAGGTTAGATGCCCAAAATGTAAGGAAAAATTCGATGCTAAGAGCTAAACTTTTAGCATTTTTTAGTTTTTTTAGGAATATAAATTAATTTAAAACTTTTTGCATTTTAGTGTTTATTTTTTTAAAATATGGTTGTATAATTTGGTTGAAAGGGGAGAAATAAATGCCAAGATTAATAGGAACTGTTGCAATGGGCCTTAGGGCACCAATTGTAAAAAAAGGTGACGATTTAGTACAAATTGTCGGTGATATTGTTGAAAAAGTAGCTAAAGAAGAAGTTAAACTTCGTGATAGGGACGTTGTTGCTGTTACTGAGTCACTTCTTGCTAGAAGCCAAGGTAATTATGCTTCAATTGAGCAAATTGCTAAGGATTTTGCAAATAAGTTTGATAACGATGAGGTTGCGATTCTTTTTCCAATCCTTTCAAGGAATAGATTCTCAATCCTACTTAAGGCTTTCGCTTTATCAGGTAAAAAACTTCACATCTGCTTATCTTATCCATCAGATGAGGTTGGTAACCTTGTTATGGATGAGATGGACCTTTTCAATTCAGATGTAAATGCTTATACTGATGTATTAAGCCTTGAAGAGTTTAGAAAAGTTGCTGGAGATTATAAGCACATCTTTACTGAGATGGATTATCCAGAATTTTATGGTGAAATTGCTAAAAATTCTGAAATTCACTTCTTAAATAATCCAGTAGATGCTCTTAAGTTTACAGATAATATTTTAGTTGCTTCTATTCATACAAGAAATATAGTAAAAAGACAACTTGTAGAAGCTGGAGCTAAAAAAGTTTTGAAACTTGATGAGATTCTTACAGAGTCTGTTGATGGTTCAGGTTTTAACCCTGATTATGGCTTACTAGGCTCAAATCTTTCTACAGGTAATGTTGTAAAACTATTCCCAAGAAATGCCCAAGAATTTGTTGAGAAGATTCAAAAGAGACTTATCGCAGAAACTGGCAAACATGTTGAGGTTATGGTTTATGGCGATGGAGCTTTCAAAGATCCAGTTGGTCACATTTGGGAACTTGCAGACCCTGTTGTTTCACCAGGATTTACAAGTGGTCTTACAGGAACACCAAACGAACTTAAATTAAAATATGTAGCAGATAATGATTTGTCAGACCTTTCTAGCGAAGAAGCTGCAGAAGAATTTAAGAGATTGGTTAGAAATAAGGATAAAAATACCGACTCTAATAAGAGATTAGGTACAACACCTAGACAGATTACAGACCTTTTAGGTTCACTATCTGACTTGATTTCAGGATCTGGAGATAAGGGAACACCTATTATTCTAATCCAAGGATACTTTGATAATTATTCAAATGATTAATTAAAAATAAATAGTTGAAAAAATGAACCAACTTTGGCTAGGAGACTAGCATAAAAGTTGGTTCATTGTATAATTGATACATACATTTAATTGTAAATTTTATAAAGATGGAGAGTAGAATTGAAAACTGATGAGTCTATTGACCTTGGTCAACAAAGTAACCCGCAGATTAGAAATATTGATGAACGCAATGTCAAAACTAGGGAGTATAAGCTTTTTTGGATGAGCTTTGCTGCCATTCTTATGGCATGTGGTACTCACTTTTTTAAATACCCCAACTCTTTTGTTATAGGTGGAGTAGAGGGTATGAGTATTATTACTTCAATGTTTGTACCCTTTAATCGTCCACAGTTGACCCTATTTTATAACATAGTTTTGCTTGTAATAGGATTTTTTGTGATTGGCAAGAAATTTACAATTAGGACAGGATATGTAGCCATCCTAAACTCGGTGACAGCCCTTCTTTTGGATAAGATTTTTCCAATCCACGGCTCGCTTACAGATAACAAGATGCTTGAATTAATTTTCACCCTACTTATGTCGTCAGTAGGTTCTGCAATTTTATTTAATCTAGCAGCCTCATCTGGTGGTACAGATATTATCGCTATGATAATGAAAAAATACACATCTCTTGAGGTAGGCAAATCACTTCTTGTTGTGGATTCTTTATTTACTATTGCTTCTATAAAAATATTCGGAATAGAAATTGGTTTGTTCTCAATTTTGGGTCTTATGATGAAGGGAATATTTGTTGATATGATAATAGGGTCAATGAATACTGCCAAATTATTTATAATAATAACATCCAAGACTGAAGAAATAGGAAACTTTATAAAGAAGGAATTGAATAGGTCAGCTACAATTGTTGATGCAAGAGGTCTTTACAAGGGGACTAATATATCTGTTTTCTTTTGCGTGACAAGCACTTTTGAATCGGCTAAGTTTAGGTCTTTTATTAAAAAAATCGACCCATATTCTTTTATTACTATATTAAATACATCATCTATAATTGGCAAGGGTTGGTATTCGTCAGATGATAGCTTAGATAGTGGAGAATAATTGTCTAAATGCTTTCATTCGGGTAAAATCTTGGTAGGAAGGTGATTAAAGATGCGAAAAATTATAAATATAATTCTAATAAGTTTTTTAACTTTTAACCTAAGCTTCACTAGTTTTGCATCAGATGATCAACAAGTAAAAGAAGGTACGCCTCAGAAGGCTGGAGAGAAGATAATAGTAACTGAGAAACCAGTTCCGGTTTCTAAGCTAGAAGAAAATCCAAAAGAATCGGCTAAAAAAGAAGAAACAAAAGCAGAAAATAAATCAGAGCCTGTAGATTCAAAAAAAGAGGATTCTGCTTACAAGGATAAAAGAGAGGCACCAGCTACTGAAAAAGCTCCAAATCCAGAAGCAGAAAAGATTGATAAGGTAGTTGATGACTTGGTTTTGAAGTTGGATAAAAATTCTAACCTATCCAGGGCTTTGTCAGATATGCAAACAACTATAAATACCGATAATAAAGCCAAGGTTAATACAAAAGACGTAAGCGAAAAAACAGAAGCAGTTATTAAGGATTACAACCAAAAAATCCAAACTGCAACTACAGACAAGCAGAGAAAAAAGTTTGAAAATGAAGCGGCAGCTAAGATTAATTCTATAAAGGAGAATCAAGCTGTATCTAGTACTCCAAATTCATCAAATCCTGAAACTAATGATGACCTACCAGAAAAAAAGAAAAAAATTCTCCTTGAGGTAAAACCTGATAAGGAAGATGAAGATGAAGATAGGAGCCAAATTCTTGCCCTAAATCCAACAAATGATAAGGAAGACCAGGATATGTTTTTCCTATCAAATCCAATTGTAATCATTGCGTTAATATTTGTAATCGCTTTGGTTGTGGCAATAGGGATTGTTATTAGAAATAAAGAAAAAAATGAAAATAAATAATTGCAAAATAAAAGAGGCCCAAAGGCCTCTAAATTTTTTTTATTATTCAGCTTCGAACATATCTTTGCCAACACCACAAACTGGGCATACCCAATCCTCTGGAAGATCAGCAAATTCTGTACCGGCTTCAATACCGTTATCAACATCACCTTCAGCTGGATCGTAAATGTATCCACATGCTGTACATACGTATTTCATTAAAATTGTCTCCTTTCATAATCTACTATGTTTATATTATACCACAGATTCGAAATTTTAAACAGGAAATTTTAGAATAAGTCTAAAGAAATTGGGAAAAGATGAAAATGGTAGGAAAATAGAAAAAGGGGTATTAATTTCTTAGGAGCTAGAGATGGAGATAATTAGAACGGTCATACATTCTGACCTAAAAGATATAAAAAAATTTAGAGACAAGTTCATAGATATCCTTCAATCACGATTTTATGAAGAAAATCAAATCTTTAGACTAAGGCTAATCTTGGATGAACTTACTGCAAATTCCTATAAGCATGGCAACAAAAAAGATAAGACAAGGTTTATAGAAATTTCTATAGTTTTTGATAAGACTTACCTAATAATCAAGGTTAAGGACCAGGGTACTGGTATAAATCCATGTCAGGATAGGGAAAAATTTTCAGAGTCTGGCAGGGGAATTGACCTTGTAAAAAAACTCTCAGATAAGGTAATTATAAACAACAATACCATCGCTTGCCTCATACGATATTCTTGACAACATCCTTTAGGGGGTGTTTTTATTTGCCATTTATTGATAATTAATTCACATTAGGTATAATATATTGATAGAATTTGTTAGCATGAAAGAAGGATTTAATGATTAGAGAAGATGTTAGAAATGTAGCAATAATTGCCCACGTAGATCACGGAAAAACAACACTTGTAGATGGTCTACTTAAAACATCAGGTTTATTTAGAGAAAATGAAGCGGTAAAAGAAAGGGTTATGGATTCTGATACCATTGAAAAGGAAAGAGGAATTACAATCCTTGCAAAAAATACTGCTGTATCTTATAAGGGAATGAAGATTAATATTATTGACACTCCTGGCCACGCCGATTTTGGTGGAGAAGTGGAAAGGGTGTTAAATATGGCAGAATCTGTTGTACTTGTAGTAGATAGCCACGAAGGTCCTATGCCACAAACTAAGTTTGTACTTAAAAAGGCAATTGAATTGGGACTTCCAGCTATAATTTGTATCAATAAGGTAGATAGACCTGACCAAAGGATAGATGAAGTTGAAGATGAAATCATAGACTTATTTATTTCCTTAAATGCAGATGAGTCTTACCTTGAAAGTCCTTTTGTCTATGCCTCAGCTAAACAAGGTTGGGCTAGCTCTGAAAAGGGTGTCGTAAAGGAAGACATGACAGACCTACTTGATACTATAATCGAATATACTCCAGCCTTTGAAGCACCAGATACAGATGACTTTAAGGTTTTAGTTTCAACTACAGATTACAATGAATATTTGGGCACCATTGCCATTGGTAAGGTAGAATGTGGTACAATTAGGAAAAATGCTCCAGCAATTATCACAAATTATAACGAACCAGATAGGCTGGTTAAGTCTAAAGTCGTAACCATCTATGAATTTGACGGTTTAAATAGGGTCGAGGTTGAAGAATCTAAGTTTGGTTCCATAGTGGCTATTTCTGGTATGGAAGATATTGGCATTGGTGATACTATCGGTACAGAAAATGACCATGAACCAATCGAATTTACAAAGATTTCTGAACCAACCCTTTCCATGACTTTCTCTGTAAATGATTCACCATTTGCAGGTCGTGATGGAAAATATGTCACAAGTAGACATATAAGAGATAGGTTATTTAAGGAAGCGGAAACAGATGTTTCTCTCAGGGTTGAACCAACAGAAACTACCGAAGCTTTCAAGGTTTCAGGCAGGGGTGAACTTCACCTATCTGTACTAATTGAAAACTTAAGAAGAGAAGGCTATGAATTCCAAGTTTCAAAACCAGAAGTAATGTTTAAAACTGACGAAAATGGCAAAAAACTTGAGCCAATTGAACTTGCAACTGTAGATGTTGACCAGATATATACAGGTTCAGTTATAGAAAAACTGGGACGTAGGAAGGGTGAAATGATTGATATGCACCCATCTGCTTCAGGTTATACCAGATTGATATTTAGGATACCTGCGAGGGGCCTAATTGGTTATAGGACAGAATTTATGACCGATACAAAGGGTACAGGTATTTTAAATACAGAATTTGAAGGCTATGACAAGTACAAGGGAGATCTTGAAAGAAGACCTCTAGGAAGCCTTATAGCTACAGAAAAAGGACTTGCAACAGCTTACGGTCTAAATGCTGCCCAATCTAGGGGCCAATTATTTATCGAACCTGGCGAAGAAATCTACGAAGGCTTAATAGTAGGTTCAAATGCTAAGGGACTTGATATTGACGTAAATATTTGCAAAAAGAAAAAAATGACCAATACCAGAGCAAGTGGTAACGATGATGCAATTATCCTCACACCTGCTAAAAAGATGAGCGTAGAAGAAATGATGGAATTTGTCGAGGAAGACGAATTGATAGAAATCACCCCTCACAACCTAAGGATTAGGAAGAAAATTCTTGATGCTCAAAAGAGGTATAAGTCTAAAAAATAGGAGTGGCTATGGAAAATAAGGTTGAAAGAAGAATTAGTAAAATATTAGTCTTTCTAATCATAATCTTATTTCTCTTAACTATTTCACAAAGATTCTCTGGAAGCTGGGTTTTAAGCCTAGCCTGGTATGTTTCGTTTTTAACATCATGGGTAGCCATGCTTGGCTACTCATTTGATGTACTACTAAATAAAAAAGCTAGGGGTTTTTCGATTCTAATAGCGATTGTAACTAGCATAGCCTTTGCATTTTTATCAATCCATGGCCTATCAGCCTTGGCAATTTTTGTAAGGGTGCTTCCAAGGAAAATTGTGATTAATAACGATTTCTTTATAGCCTACAACCAATTAATATTTTATTCGTGCTTGGTTGTTGTGTATTTTCTACATCTTATAAATGTTATTTCTCTTAGAGAAAAAAAAGAAGTAGAAGAACCAGTTAAACTTAGTGAAGAAGAGTTAAGAAAAATTAGGGATGAAAAGTTAGATAGTATAATTGCTGAGATTGATAGGAAAGATGACAGTCTAAGCGATGAGGATAGGAAGATACTAAATTCTCATATCTTAAATGATGGAGATGAACAAGAATCGGAGATTTAATTTATGACTAAACAAAATATTTCTTTGTCTGTAATCAAAAGACTTCCTAAGTACTACAGGTATTTAGAAAGTATAAATGAAAAGGGAATAATTAGGGTCTCATCTAAAGAGCTATCAGATATAACTGGCCTTACAGCCAGCCAAATTAGGCAGGATTTGAATCATTTTGGTTGCTTTGGCCAACAAGGTTATGGCTATAATGTAAAAGAGCTCATTGATGAATTATCCAAAATTATAGGTGTTGATAAGAGCTATAAAATAATTCTTATTGGTTATGGTAATATTGGTCATGCCCTTTATCAATATAAATCTTTTGGGGATCTTGGCTATGAGTTTCAGGCAGTTTTTGATAAGGAACCTAAGAATTTATCAAATCATGATTTAAAGGTAAGGGATATAAAGGATCTCCCTGAGTTTTTGGCTAATAACAAGATAGATATAGGAATCATTGCCACACCAAAACAAGCGGCACAAGAAGTGGCAGATTTATTATGTGAAGGAGGAGTAAGAGGGATTTGGAACTTCTCACCAGTTGACCTAAAGGTATCAAATGGCACTGTTATTGAATCTGTCCACCTTGATGAATCATTATTTACCTTGACATATTTTATGAATTCTCCAGAGGATTTTATATTTTAAATGAATGTACTTAACGTATCGAACTTAGCCAAGTCTTATCCAAATAAGACAATATTTGATGGATTAAGTTTCAATTTAGAAAAGGGGGATAAGGCAGGACTAGTTGGACTAAACGGTGCTGGCAAGTCTACCCTTTTTAATATCCTAACAGGTAGGCTCCGCCCAGACGATGGGAAGATTTTTATCCCCCAAGATGTAAAAGTTGGATATTTGGAACAAATCCTAAGCCTTGATTCTGATATGACTATCTATGATTATTGCCTATCAGTATTTGAAGGTCTAATTCAGCTTGAAGCTGAGATAAGGGATCTCGAAAAAAAGATGAGCACAGAAACAGACCCTGATAAGCTTGCCGCAATCATGGATGAATACACAAGAAAATCTGAAAGCTACCATAGCGAAAATGGCTATGCCATAGAAAGTGAACTCGAAGGTACACTTTCAGCCATGGGATTTGCTAAGGAGGATTTCAATAAGAAAATTTCTGACCTATCAGGTGGGCAAAAAGCAAGGGTAGAACTTGCTGGGCTTTTATTAGAAAAACCAGACTTATTATTACTCGATGAGCCAACCAACCACCTGGATATAAAGGCCATAAATTTTCTAGAAACTTTCATCAAAAATTACAAGGGAACAGCCATAATCATTTCCCATGATAGGTATTTTTTGGATGCTACAGTAAATAGGATGATGGTCCTAGAATATGGCAAATTATCTACTTATTCTGGAAACTACACGGTTTTCATGGAAAAGAGGAAAAAAGATAGGGAAGTTAGAATCCACCAATATAAGAGCCAACAAAAAGAAATCGAAAGACAAGAAGAAATAATCGACAGGCTCAAAAATTTGGGTGGGTCAAAAAGAAAAAGAGGTATTTCCCAATCAAGGTCTAGGCAAAAACTTTTAGACAAGATGGAAAGAATCGAAAAGCCAATAGAATTATCTGACACCATGAACCTTAAATTCACCCCTAGAATCCAATCGGGAATGGATGTTTTGAAGGTCGAAGATTTGAGGATGTCCTTTGATGATAGGGAAATTTTTAAAAATATTTCCTTTGATATATATAGGAACGAAAGAGCAGCTATTATCGGAGATAATGGAGTTGGAAAGACCACCCTATTTAAGATTGTCCTTGGCGAACTCTTCCAAGATGGGGGAAAAGCTAAGATGGGCGAATCTGTAAATGTGGGTTATTTTGACCAGGAACAAAAATCACTAAATCTCGAAAATACAATCTTTGATGAGATTAGAGATGCTTTTCCAATGTTAACCAACTTTGAAATTAGGTCCTACCTAGCTAAATTTATGTTTTACGATACAGATGTTTTTAGGGAAATTTCTGAATTATCTGGAGGGGAAAGGGCTAGAATCTCCCTCCTAAAGCTAATGATTTCTGATTGTAATTTCATTTTGATGGACGAACCAACTAATCACTTAGACATTGATAGTAAGGAAATATTAGAAGATGCTATCCTGGATTTTGAAGGCACTTGTTTAATAATTTCCCACGACAGGTATTTTTTAAATAAGATTGCAACCAAAATTTTAGACATGAAAAAAGATGGGATGGACCTTTACCTTGGCAATTATGATTATTACCAGGAAAAACTTAAGGAAATGAATCTGACTGAGGAAGAAAAGACCACAGTTACCAAGACTCAAATTAAAAAAGAAAGAAAAAAAGAAAAGCTTAAGAGAGACGAAATCAAGGCCATAAAAAATAAAATAAAGTCAATCGAAAAAAATATGGAAGAGATTGATAAAAAGATTAAAGACCTAACCAAAGAAAGTTTGGCTGAAGGTTTTTATGATAATCAGGCGAGGGTAGCTGAAGTCTTTAGGGAAATGAAAGACCTAGAAGACATGAGGGATGACCTTGATGAAGAATGGCTCAATTTGAATATGGAACTTGAAGAATGATTGAGAGATTTTATTCAGGGTATTAATTAGTTAAGGAGACTTGTATGGGAAAAATAATGAAATTTATTTATTCTTTCATGTTAATAGTATTAGTCCTCTTGGGGGCCTTGTTTTTGCTAGTAGGAATTGATATAAATAGCCTTCCTCTTACAGCTGTGGAACTTGGTTTCCTTGATGATTTATTATCAAATGTAGTCTTTGTAAAGGGATTTTTCCTTAGCCTTGGCGTGATTTTGATTGTATTTTCTATCGTAATCCTTGTCACTCTCAAGCAAAATTCCAATAGGGGCTATGATCTTATTTTGGAAGACGAAAGAGGAAGCATACTCCTTACTAGAAAATCCTTACAAGCTCTTATGGAAAAAACTATTGACAAGTTTTTTGATGTGAAATGCGTAAAGACTAAGGCTATCATTATTGAAAATCAAAGGATAGAAGCAAAGGCCCTTGTAGATTATTTTGGAAATGAAGATATATAAGCCCTTTCTGAAAAAATTAGGGCAGATATACTTAAAAGCCTAACAGATTTCACTGAAATAACCGATATAAGGCTTGATTTAAAGATTGATAAGAAAGAAGTAGAAGACAGACGCAATGGAAGATATTAAGAAAAACACAGACCCTAGTATGGCAGATGTTGAGATGAGAAAACTTGATATTAAGGAAAAAAACAAGGCATCTTTTCTTAACTTCTATAGAGAAAATAAGGGCAAGGTAAATTCGCTTTTTATTAGCCTTTTAACCCTAGTCTGCCTATTTAACTTTGGTTTTTTCAAGACCTTGGGAATATGGGTGGTTATGGCGATAGGCTATATAGTTGGAGCTTATTTTGATAGGGATGGAAGAGTGATTCAAATAATTAGGAAAATTTTAAATTAAGGAGAAAGTCATGACAGATAATATCAATAAAGAAGTAAAAAAAGACCTTAACGATGGTAGGGAACTAGCCTACGAAGAGTCAAAATTAATTATCGAAGATAAGGTTGTTGCAAAAATTGCTAGAATTGCCATTAATAATGTAGACGGTATCCTAGATATGAAGGGAAATATTGCTGACTCTATTGGTTCGTTTTTTGGATCTAACGATAGGAAAACTGCTGGTGTAAATGTTGAAGTTGGCCAAAAGGAAGCGAAAATTAACCTAGATGTTATTATAGAATATGGCAAGAATGCTCGTCAAATTTTCAATGATATCCAAAGGGCTGTTAGTCAAAATGTTAAGGAAATGACCGGTCTTGATGTTGTGACAGTGAATGTAGATGTTGTTGATGTATTAACAAGAAAAGAATACGAAGAAAAGCAACAATCAGCCAAAGATAGTGAAAAAACACAAAACAATTATTAAGTCTTGGGGCCAGGTGTGGCCCTTTTTGAG
>NZ_CAUPFR010000050.1:0-11848 GCF_963510575.1 uncultured Anaerococcus sp.
GGCATACATATTAGAAAGGTCATCAAGATTTGGTATGATTGAAGGTCAGGTATTGGATTTAAAAGGAGATTCTTCCTATGATTTGTCCTATGTGCTAGAAGTTTATAAGAAAAAGACATCGGATTTGTTCAAGGCTGCCTGTGTATCTGCAGCGATTGTAACAGGGCAAGATGAAAAAAATTGTCAAAAAATCGAGACTTTTGCAGAAAATTTGGGTCTAGCTTTTCAAATCCAGGATGACTTATTAGAAGAAACATATGATGATGAACTAAATATTCTAAACGTGAAAAGCTTAGTTGAAAGTAAAAAATTATTAGAAGAGGTTAATAATAAGGCAAAAAAATCTATACTTGATTTTGAAAACAGTGATGTTTTATTGTATTTAATAGATTATCTAACAAGTCGAAGTTACTAGGGGAAATTATGAAAAAATATACAAGACAAAGATTAATATTAGATATTATTCAAAATAATGATGTCAGAACACAGAGCCAACTTTCTGAAATTTTAAAAGCTCAAGGAGTTGATGCTACTCAGGCAACTATTTCTAGGGATATTAAAGAATTAAGAATTTCTAAAGTTCAAAGTGATGACTATGAGTACAAATATACAGTTGTTGATGCAGTATATGATACTTTAACAGAAAGAATAGAGAAAATTTTTAAGGAAGCTGTTCTTTCAGTAGAAATATCAGCCCAACTTGTTGTTATTAAAACAATTTCTTACTGCGCAACAGTTTGTGGACAATATATAACCAATGCGAAGTTAGACAATATTGGTGGAATGGTAACAGGTATAGACACAATATTTATCACACCTAAAGACTTTGAATCAATTGAGAATCTCGTAGAAGATATTAGGTCACTTGTTAAATAATGTTAGCTGAGCTTTATATAGATAATTTTATCATTATAAAAAAAGATCATATTTTCTTTGAAGATGAATTTAATGTTTTAACAGGAGAGACAGGTTCAGGTAAATCTATTATCCTTGAAGCTATTAATTTGTTACTAGGTAAGAGGGCTAGCAAGGATATTATCGGAAATTTTAAAGACCAAACTATAATAGAAGCTGTTTTTATATTAAAAGAAAATCTGCTTAAAAAATTAGAAACTTTTGGCATAAGTTTTGATAATAACCAATTAATTATTACAAGGACCATAGATAAAAATACATCAAGCATTAGGATTAATGGTAGATTATCAAATATTAATATATTAAAAGAAATCGGCGATGATTTAATTGATATTTATAAGCAAGGTGATTCTAATATTTATATGAATAAGGCTAATTATATAGACCTAATAGATTCATATCAAAATGATGAAAAAACAAAAAATATCAGAAGTGACTTGGCAAATCTTTTTAAAGAAAAGACTGATTATCTAAGAAGATTTAAAGATTTTGACCTATCAGATGAAGAATTGAGTAGGGAAAGAGATTTATTAAACTACCAGATTGATGAGATTGAAAGTATAGATTTATTTAATATTGATGAAGAAGAGTTAGAAAGTGAATATAAGAGATTAACAAATATTTCTAGCCTTAAAGAAGGATTTTACAAGATGCTTGAGCTTCTTGATTCGAGTGATTATGATAGTCCATCGGCAAGTAAGATATTAAATGAAGCTGCCTCAAGTATTGCCGATTTTATTTATATTGACAAAAAATCTTCCGAACTTTATAATAGGTTAGTCGCCTTATCTGATGAACTTGATGATATTTATTCAGATGCAGATTCGTATGTGGATTTTTTATCAACAGATCCTGAAAAATTAGAAACTCTAGAAGAATTGAACAAAAAGCTGTTCGATTTAAAAAGAAAATATGGCAATAATATTGATGAGATAAAAACATATTATCAATCAATGAAAAAAAGACTTGAAGAATTAGATCAAATAGATGATTTGAGAAATAATTTGTCTGATATTTTAGCTGATATTGATAAAAAAATGCTTGCAAAAGCTGAAGAAATCCATGAAATAAGACTTAAAAAAATACAAAGTCTTGAAAAATCTTTAAATAAAGAAATAGTGGAATTAAATATAAAAAATGGTAAATTTAAAGTCGACCTTAGAAAAAAAGATGATATTGAAAAAACAGGATTTGACGATGTTGATTTTTTAATAAGAACAAATAAGGGCGATAATTTAACATCTTTGACAAAAACAGCTTCTGGTGGCGAAATATCCAGAATTATGCTTGCATTTAAAGAAGTTTTTGCGAGTTATGATGATATTGATACCATGATATTTGATGAAATTGATACAGGTATTAGTGGTAGAACTGCACAGATTGTTGGGGAAAAGATATTAGATTTATCTAAGAGGAGACAAGTTATTGCAATAAGTCACCTGCCTCAAATAGCATCTATTGCTAATAACCATATTCTAATTAGCAAAGAGGACGATGGAGAATTTACAATTTCTACTTCTAAAAATATTAAGGATGATGAAAGAACTCTTGAAATAGCAAGACTAATTGGTGGGGTCGACATAACACAAACTACAATAAAATCAGCCAGAGAAATTTTACAAATGGCGGAGGATCTAAGAAATGAATGAAGAAAAGTTTTATGAAAAAACAATAAAATCAGATACTATCTATGATGGTAAAATACTTAAGCTAAGGGTAGAAACTGTTGAACTTGAGAATAAAAGATATTCTAAAAGAGAAATAGTTGATCACCAAAAAGGTGTAGGTATTATTGCTTTTGATGGACCTGATAAAATTTGGATGGTGAGCCAATATAGAAAGGCTATTGATAAAGTTACCTTGGAGATACCAGCTGGTCTTGTAGATCCAGGAGAATTGCCAATAGAAACAGCTAAAAGAGAACTCCAGGAAGAAGTAGGATTTTACCCAGAAAAAGTAAGCTATTTATTTGATATGCATGCTTCTCCAGGTTTTACTAATGATAAATTATCCTTCTTTTTGGCAGAAGATTTAGTTGAGAAACCTCTAGACCTAGATGAAGATGAAAATTTAGAGTGTAAATCATACTTAGTTACTGACCTTTATCAAATGGTAGAAAATGGGGAAATAACTGACGCTAAGACCATTATAGCCATTTTTTATGCCCTTAGAAAAATAAATGAAGCTTAATATCAAGCTTGAAGACTTCGAAGGTCCCTTTGATCTTTTGTTAAAACTTATTGATAGGGATAAAATTGATATATATGATGTGAAAATAGAGGAAATTACAAATCCTTTTTTAGAAGAGATGGCAAAGATGGATATTGATATTTCCATGCTATCAGAGTTTATCTATACATCCTCAATTCTTTTAACTATCAAGGCAAATAAACTTTTGCCCAAGCCAGAAAATGCTGGATTAGAAGAGGACTTTCTTTCCTACCTTATAGAGTATAAAAAAATAAAATCGGTTCAGGATGATTTTAAATTTCTTGAAGAAGAAGCTAGAAAGATTCACGTAAAATACCAAGAGGACCTTTCAACTTTTCAGAATGAAAGCCTTGTTATAGCCCAGGATGTAGATATCCTTTATAATGAATTTTCAAAACTGATAAAAAGGCTAGAAAAAGAAAAAAAGAGTGAAGAGAAAATATTTGAGCAGGTAAAAATACCTGATGTAAATTCTTATCTAATCAGCATTAGGAAGACTTTAAATTTTTCAAAGGAATTAAATTTAGTAGACATCACTAGAAGAATCAATTCTAAAGCAGAATGTATAGCGACTTTCCTAGCTTTGCTTGAGATGGTAAGGCTAAATGAAATATATATAAAACAAATAGAGTTGAACTCATTTAAAATTATCAAGAGGGTTAAATGACGGATAAGTACTTAAAAGGCCTTATAGAAGAGGTTTTGTACGTATGGGCAGAGCCTATAAGTATTGAAGAATTAAGTAAAATTTTATATGATTTTTCAAAGACCGAATTAAAAAATTCTCTTGAAGAAATGGTAGAAGAAAGAAATAGCCAGGAAAGTGGTCTAATAATTAGGAATTTTAACAATTCATACCAATTTACTACTAGAAAAGCAAGCGATAAGTATTTTGAATCACTTCTTTCAAAATCTGAGAAAAAATTAACCAATTCTACTTTAGAGACCCTATCCATAATTGCCTACAAACAGCCGATAACAAGAGTTGAGATAGACAAAATAAGGGGAGTTAATTCCCAATCAACCATAGATTCACTACTAGAAAAGAAATTGATTGCCGAAAAAGGCAGGCTTGATAAGATTGGAAAACCAATTATATATGGAACTACAGATGAATTTTTACAATATTTCAATTTAAGCTCTTTAGAGGAATTGCCTGAAATAAGGACTGAAAAAAATGAGAATTAATAAGTTTATAGCTAATTCTGGCTTTACTTCTAGACGAAAAGCTGATGATTTAATTATCCAAGGCAGAGTTAAAATAAATGGACAAACTATATATGAACCAGGTATTCAAGTTGTAGATGGCGATAAGGTTGAAGTTGAAGGAAAGCTTTTAACAATTGAAAAGAAATTTTATATTAAGTTATATAAGCCTGTTGGGTTTATAACTTCTAATTTTGACCCATATAATGAATTGGATTTGAATGATTTACTTGATATTGACAAGAGATTTTTTGCTGCTGGAAGGTTAGATAAGGATAGCGAAGGGCTTTTGATTATAACAAATGATGGAGAATTTACAAATAATCTAATCCATCCAAAGTTTAAACTTGACAAGGAATATATAGTAAAGATTGATAGGAAATTGAGAGCTAGCCAAGAAAAAAAATTTGAAAAGGGCTTAGATATTGGTAATGGGGAAAAAACTTCAGATGCAAAGCTAGAATATTTAGGAAATAACACCTACAGTGTTATTATCCATCAAGGTTTTAATAGGCAAATTAGAAGGATGTTTAAGGTTCTAGGAGCAAGGGTAATTGAACTTAAGAGAATTAGAATAGGAAAAATTTTTCTAGGAGATCTTAAGGAAAAAGAATACAAATATTTTAGTAAAGATGAGTTAAAATTTGTAGATGAAATGATAAGATAGGCAACTATCTTTTTTTGTGGGATAAATATGAAAAAAATTGGAATAATTGGTGGGGGTCCAGCTGGCTTAATGTCTGCGATTTTTGCCAAAAATGAAAAAAATGAAATTACAATCTTCGAAAGAAACGATGATATAGGTAGAAAACTCTTGATGACAGGTGGAGGCAGGTGCAATATTACAAATGATGCTTATTTTGATGAGTTTTTAGACAAGGTCATCACAAATAAGAAGTTTATTTATTCTGCCTATACAAAATTTGATAATTTTGCCTTAATTGATTACCTAAATTCCAATGGTTTAGAAACAATTACTGAAGAAGCTGGTAGGGTTTTTCCAAAATCTCAGAAAGCAAGAGATGTCATTAATTTTTTCAAATCAAAGCTTAAAGAAAAATCTATCGTTCTAAAGACAGGTACAAAAATAAATAAAGTATATAAAGATGATGTTTTTTATATAACAGATCAAAATGAAAAAACATATAAATTTGATTATTTAATTATAGCTACAGGTGGAAAATCATATCCAAAAACAGGGTCAGATGGTAATGGGTATAATCTTGCCCTTAAACTAGGTCATAAAATAGTTGAACCCAAGGCTGTTCTTGTGCCAATCTTCATAAGAAATAAACTAAAACTCAAAGCTCAGTCTCTTAAAGATATAATAATTAAAGCAAAGACAAATGACGGAACATATAGTCAAAGTGGTGATATTCTTATTAGTGAAAATTTTATAACCGGACCAGCAGCTCTCAAGCTAAGTTCATTCATCCGAGATAAAAAAATAAGGGAATTGTCTATAGATTTTTTGCCTAACCTAACTTATAATGATTTAGAAAACAAAATTATAAACTTATTAAGTTCGAATCCAAAAAAAAGCATAGGAAATGCACTAAAATCGCTTTTAAATCCATCTATTCTAGAAGAAATTTTTAGGCAAGTAAAGATAGATTATAATATAAAAGCAGGTGAATTTTCTAAAGAAAATAGGAAATTATTAGTAGAAAAAATCAAAAATTTTGATTTGGAATTTGATAGGTTGGGGTCTTTTGAATCTGCTGTTGTGACTAGAGGCGGGATAGATTTAAGTGGAGTAAATCCTAAAAATATGGAATCAAAATTAGTAGCTGGATTATTTTTTGTAGGGGAAATTCTAGACATAGATAGCCTTACAGGTGGTTTTAATTTACAAATCTACTTCTCAACAGCCTACGCAGCAGGAACATATATTAAGGAGAACACATGACATATATTATTGCAATTGATGGACCGAGTGGATCAGGAAAATCTACTGTATCTAAAATATTGGCAGATAAATTAAATATAGAATACTTAAATACAGGTCTTATGTATAGGGCTGTAACAAAATTATTTTTAGACATGGGCTTAGATGAAGGAACTGACGAGGCCATTTTAAAAGATTTATTAAATAAAATAACTATTGAATTTAGGGAAAATAAGTTATTTTTAAATGGAATTGATGTTACAAAAGATTTGAGGAATGATGAAGTGACTGCGAATGTTTCTTGGGTATCAGCTAGGGATTATGTGAGAGCAAAAATGGTAGATCTTCAAAGGAAAATAGCAGAGAATACATCTTTTATCCTTGATGGTAGAGATATTGGAAGTGTAGTTTTTCCAAATGCTAAATATAAATTTTATCTAACAGCATCAGCCTTAACAAGAGCTAAAAGGCGTTATGACCAAGGAGAATCTGAATTATCAATAGAAGAGATTGAGAAAGCTATAATTAAAAGAGATGATTATGATTCGAATAGGAAAGTTTCACCATTAAAGGTTGCAAAAGGCGCTATAGTAATTGATAGTTCAAATTTAAATATAGATCAGACAGTAAGTAAAATCTTATCTTATATGGAGAAAAAAGATGTTTTATAGGGTAGTTGTAGCGATTTTGAGAGTGCTTTTTTTTCCTTTCTATAGGGTGAGGGTTCATGGTATAGAAAATATACCCGAAAACGCAAATATCATCGCCTGTGCTAATCATTGGTCAGAACTAGACCCATTTTTCCTTGCCTTATACCTTCCTATAAAATTTAATTTTATGGCAAAAAAAGAATTGTTTGAAATACCAGTTATCAGAAATATTTTAAAAGCAGCTGACGTTTTTCCAGTAGATCGTCAAGGCAATGACCTAAAAGCCCTAAGACATGCAATAGGACTTATAAAAGATGGAAAAACTCTTGGAATTTTTCCTGAAGGAACCAGGGTGAAAAAAATATCTAGAGAATATATGCACGAGGGTGTTGGTTTTATTGCACTTAAAGCAAACGCAGATATTTTACCAATAGAAATTGTTACAAACTACAAATTGTTTTCTAGAGTAGATATTTATGTTAAAAACCTAATTCCGGTTGAAAAATATGCTGGTGTGAAAAATAAAGAAGCTATGAAAATGATTTGCGATGAGGTCTTTAAAGACATTTATGAACATAGAAATATTTTAGAAAGAGACAAAAATGGAAATAATAATTGCTGAAAATTCTGGATTTTGCTTTGGTGTAAAAAGAAGCGTAGAACTTGCAGAAAAAGCTTTAGAAAGTGAAAGGCAAACTTATTGCTTAGGTCCATTAATCCATAATCCCCAATTAGTTGAATCTTTTAACCATAGGGGACTTAAGGTAATAAACCATGATGAAGCATTAAAAATCAAAGATAGTTTGATTGTTATTAGGGCCCATGGAGAGGAAAAAAATTTTAAAGACAAGCTTATTGAAAATGGAAATGAACTTTATGATGCAACTTGTCCGGTTTTAAATAGTATTTATAAAAAAATAATTGAAAAGGAAAAAGAAGGTTACCAAGTAATAATTGTTGGAGATAAAAGACATCCAGAAATAATTGCTATGGACTCTTGCATAAATCATGGTATAATAGTTGAAGATGAGACTGAAGCAAAAAATATTAAGAATTATGATAGGCTATATGTGGTGAGCCAAACCACTAAAAGGCTAGAGTTTTTCAGAAATATTGCTAACAAGTTAGAAGAAAATAATGATAGTGTAGTAATAGAAAACACAATCTGTAATGCTACTAAATTAAGGCAAGACTCCGCAAAAAAACTTGCGAGTCAAGTGGACTGCATGATTGTAGTTGGTGGTTTTAATAGTTCTAATACAAACAAGTTATACCAAGTAGCTAGTTTGTTTTGCAAAAATGTTTTTAGGATTGAAACTGTTAAAGATCTACCTTTGCAAAAGCTCTCTAAATTTAAAAAATTAGGAATAATCGCAGGAGCGTCTACGCCTGAGTCGATTATCGAGGAGGTAGTAAGTAGTATGGATGAATTCACAAAAGAAGAATTTATGAACAGTCTGGAGAATAGTTTAAGAAAGATTTACCCTAAAGAGGTAATCACAGGTACTGTAATCAATGTTAAAGATGATGAGGTATTTGTTGACATTCAATATCGTGCAGATGGTATTGTTAAACTAGACGAAATGACTGAAGAAGAACAAAAAGATCCAAAAAACAGTTTTGAAGTTGGAGATGACATAGATGTATATGTTATCAAATTAGATGATGGTGAAGGCAATGTTTGTCTTTCTACAAGAAGAGTAGAAGGAATGAAAGCTTGGAAAGAGTTATCTGACAAATTTGAAAATGAAGAATTAGTTCATGGTAAAGTTACAAGCTTTAATAAAGGTGGCCTAACTGTTGAAGTTAATGGTGTAAATGGATTTGTTCCAGCTAGCCAAATAGCAACATACTTTGTTAAAAATTTAAAGAAATTTGTTGGTGAAGAATGGGATCTAAAGATTATCAGCATCGACGAAAGAAAAAATAGATTAGTTTTATCTAGAAAAGATGTATTAGAAGCAGAACTAGATGATCTTTGGGATGAACTAGAAGAAGGCCAAGTAGTTAAGGGCAAAGTTGCTAGATTAACTGACTTTGGTGCATTTGTAGAAGTTAATGGTCTTGATGGATTACTCCACGTTTCTGATATAGCATGGACAAGAGTTGAACACCCATCTGATGTACTAAATGTTGGAGATGAAATCGAAGTTAAGATTCTAAAATTAAACAAAGATAAAAACAGAATCTCTCTTGGACGTAAACAACTTGTTGAAAAACCATTCGAAAAGTTTGTTAATGAACATGAAGTTGGTGATGTAGTTGAAGGCAAGGTTGTAAACCTACTTGACTTTGGTGCATTTGTAGAAGTTGCTGACGGTGTTGAAGGTCTAGTACACGTTTCTGAAATTTCTTGGGAACATGTAGAAAAACCATCAGATGAATTAAACGTTGGTGATACAATCCAAGTTAAAATAATTTCAATTGATAAAGACGAAGAAAAAGTTGGACTTTCAATCAAAGCTCTTAAAGAAGCTCCAGAAAGACCTGAGAGAAAGCCAAGACCACAAGCTAGAACCAATGACAGACCAAGAAGAAAAGTTGAAAGAGATAACTCTAAAGCTTTCGGAGATGATGATTTAAATAACAACCTTGGTGATATGCTTGCACAAGCTTTATCAGCACAAGGATCAGATGATTTATTAGAATCAATCGAAGAAGACGCTGAGTAAAATAAGAAGCAAAAGGAGATGATATAATCATCTCTTTTTTTACTTAAGGAGTAGCATGGTAAGTAAAAAACTAGAAAAATATAGAGATTATTTTAAGGGTAAAACCTATAATATTACAACATTTGGTTGCCAGATGAATGAGCACGACTCTGAAAGAATATCATATATCTTAGAAGATTTAGGATACACTTATGAAGAAGATAGGAAAAAAGCAGATTTTATTTTGTTTAATACTTGTCTTGTTAGAGAAAATGCTGAACTTAAACTTTATGGTCAGGTATCATCATTAAAGAAAATAAAAGAGCTTCATCCTGAAAAGATTATAGCTGTCTCAGGATGTATGATGCAAACAGAAGTAGCTAGGCAGGTTATAATTGATAAACATAGGGAAGTAGATATTATATTTGGTACAAAAAATATTAACTCACTTTCAGATTTGATTTTTAGGTATCTTGAAACAGGCGAGAGAGTAGTAGACATATCTACAGACAATGTTAAAGATGATTTTGTAAAATACAATACACCTAACCATTTCCAGGCCTATGTAAATATAATGACTGGTTGTGATAACTTTTGTTCTTACTGCATAGTTCCCGAATCTAGAGGAAGAGAAGAATCAAGAAGACCTTCATCAATAATTGAAGAAGTTGAGTATTTAGTTAATCAAGGTTATAAGGAAATAACTCTTTTAGGCCAAAATGTAAATTCGTATGGTAATAAGGCTGATTTTAAACATACTTTCCCTGAACTATTAGAAAAAGTTGCACAGATTCCAAACTTAAAAAGACTTAGGTTCACGACAAGTCACCCTAAGGATTTATCAGATGAGTTAATTGAAGTTATAAAAAGAAATGATAATATATGTAAGTATTTCCATCTTCCATTACAATCTGGTTCAGACAAGGTGCTTAAAGATATGAATCGCAAATATACTCAGGAAAAATATTTGGAAAGGGCTAGGAAATTAAAGGAAGAAATTCCAGAAATTGCTATTTCAACAGATATTATAGTAGGATATCCAACAGAAACTGAGGAAGATTTTGAAGAAACACTTAAAGTTTGTGAAGAGGTCGGTTATGACACAGCTTTCACCTTTAAATATTCTCCAAGACCAAAGACAAGAGCAGCAAAATTGACACCAATAAATGATGAAATAGTTCAAGACAGGTTTGATAGATTGTTAGATGTCTTATATCCAATTTTTAATGAGAAAAATAAAACTTATATAGGAAAAACTGTAGAAGTCTTGTTAGAATCAGAAAGTAAAAATAAACCAGAAGTATTAACAGGCAGGACGGATGATTATAAATTAGTCCATGTAAAGGCAGATAAAAGCTTAATTGGAGAGTTTGTAAAAGTAAAAATTACCGATAATACATCCTTTACTATTTCTGGCGAATTAGTAAAATAATTTTCCCCAGTATAGCTGGGGTTAAATTTTCATAGATTTTTTCTCAAAGCAGCTTATATATTATTTATAATATATATTTTGAAAGCTTTTTTTATAAAAAACAATAGGGTACAATAGATTGTGTCAGGAAAGGAGGTTATATGAAAGATGTTTCTGTAAAAGCTAAGGCAAAGTTAGGGAAACTTTTGGATGATTATTTGCTTGAAAGAACCATAAATGAGAATGATATAGGTAGAAAAATTTCTTATTTAAAGAAGAATTATGAATTTTTAGATGAAAATGACAGCAAGCTCGTTGTTGAAGAAAAACTATACAACTATTTTTATAAACAAGAAAAATCTATTGAATTCTTTTTAAGAGGATTAGAAAAGAAATTTTATCAATTATATTTTTCGATTTATAAAATTTATTTGATACAAGAAATAATTACAAGTATCTTAAATAAGTCTCTAAAAGAAAATTATAAATACTTTATTAACAGTCCATTTTTTGAAGATATGGAACTTTCACCTAATTTTTCTCTAAAAGATTTTGTAAACTCAATTAAAGATAAACATATAAAAAGAGTTCTTGAACCATTTTTAAATGAAAACATGGACCAGGATCAAGTGATATTTTTATCTTCTAATGCGCTTATTAAGTTATACTACAGGGATTTATTAAAAATCAGTGAAAAATTTCCTAATACTGAATATAAGCATATCAACAAATATTTAGCTGAAGAGATAAATTTGTTGAATTTCGAAATGCTTTACAGGTTGAAATCATTTTTTGAAATAAATAATAATGATGTTTTTAACTACCTTATAGAGGGTGGATATCTGTTTAATGCAGTGAGACTTAGAGAGATATCTAATCTCAATAAGGATGAATTTATAGAGTATTTTTCTGATAG
>NZ_CAUPFR010000051.1:0-11683 GCF_963510575.1 uncultured Anaerococcus sp.
CCCTTACACCCCCTCTCCGTTACACCCCCACAAGCGGCTCCTTAAGCGGAGTGCGAAAGCAGAAGTTTGCCTATAGGCAAACCTATTTATTAGGGGGAATAACTCCGTATTAATTCATGTAAATACCCACAGATTTCTAATATTCAAGCCCCTAAAAACTGATAACTCGCTATCGCTCAAACAATCAGTTTTCTTGACGGGGCTTTTTATTAGAAATCCTTACTCGATAAAGAGGAGAAATGATTTTGAAGTTTCTAGGATTTTCTAGGCTCGTTTGGCTTTGCCAAACATTGCTAAATTAGCTTTATCTTTCTTGTAGGAAGAGTTAAAACCTCAAGACCGAGTATTTTTGTAAATGAAGGAGGCGTTTAAAAATTTGATTGTTTGAGCTTTAGCGAGTTATCAAATTTTAGCCGACTGAGTGTCAAAAAAGTTTGTAGATAGTCCAACTAAAACAAGGGTAGCCCTATATTAATAGTTTGCCGAAGGCAAACACCATATCCCCCGAGAGGGGTCGCCCGGAGGGGGTAACGGAAGGGGGTTTAAGGGGGACCCGATGTGGGAACATCCTGCCCTAGCGGCCGAGAGCGACGAAACGTTCCCCTGGGGTCCACCTTTTACGAAGATTCAATAGTAAATAAAATAATTCATTACAATATAAAAGAAATATAACTTATCTCGGATAAGAAAAAAAGATGTTAATCCTGGATTAATAGACTAACTTAGTGAAAAAATCCCTTGGGCTCCCCCTTTGAACGGAGGGGTCATGTGAATGACATGGACATATTTAAAAGATAAAATCCTTTTTATAAAAAAATAAAATTAATTTATCATGGATAAAAAGACGAAAAAATGATATATTAATGAATAAGAGTACAAGAGAAGTATTCTCTTTTATCACACAAGGGAGTTTTAGGGGGATGCCCCCTAATTAGAAAAGTTTATGGGATTTTTGTTATTTTTTACGCTGGAGCTTTTGCTTTTTCTATGCTTTAGCCTTATAGATTTTAAAACTTCATATCAAAAAAACCTCGCGGCTTTTTCTATGTTTTTCTTGATGTTTATTTTTGCAGGCCTGAGAGGGTCGGGAGATGCTGATTATTACAATTATTTGTGGTTCGCTAAGGATATTGGAACGGATTTTGATAAGGTTTTGGATTTTTCCTACCCGGTTGAGTTTTCCTTTAGGCTGGCGTCTTACCTTATAAATATCGTTGGTATTAGCCGTCAGTGGGTGATTGTCCTTATGAATTTTTTGTCAATCGGACCTGTGACTTATGTGGTGGTTAAAAAATCGGCTAATCCATTTTTGTCTGCAATTATATTTTTGCCGATTTTCTTGCAATTTGATATGCAAACTTCAAGGACTGCCACAGCTATGGGCCTAGGTCTCTTGGCTATTTACCTAGCGACTGAAAAGAAGAGATTTAGGAGTTTTTTGGCCCTTGTTTTAGCTATCAGCTTTCATAAGTCGGCTGTGGTTCTGATTCCATTTTTATTATATTTGGAAATTGATCTTAATAATATTTTAAAAATTTTGATAGTCTTGGCAAGTTTGGCTGTGTCGGTTTTTTCAAAGCTGGTTTTTTCCATAGCTGCAACTGTGTTTTCAAAAATAGGTCTTGGCATACTTTCTAGGAAGATTGTAACCTACACCTTTGAGGGCAAATTTGCTTATGGTATGCAACTTTTTGACCCGAGGATTATATTTTTCTTCCTTTTATTTATAGTTTCCATCATGTACTTGGATGAGAAAACTTTTGGAGGAGATAGGATGGACAAAGCCGGTGTCAAAGCTATGGTTTTTGGCCTTTGCATCATGCTTGTTTTTAGGTCATCGACAGCCATTGCCTTTAGGTTTTCATCCTACTTTGCACTTTTGGAGATGTTTTACCTACCAATGATGATTAAAAAATTAAAATACCAAGACAGCCTGGCGGCCTTTTTGCTAATTTTATCCATAGTGGTCTTTATCCTACCTTATGCGATTTATATTAGCGTTGATGCGCCAGAGTACGATTTTTTCTTTACAAATTCAATGGCTATCGAGTCATTACATTAAGATAGGAGTTTTTATGAGAAAAGTTACAACTTACCAATTAATTGACGGAATTAAGAGAAATCTCGCCCTTCTTATTGTTCCTGCCATCGTGTTTTTTGGCCTGGTTTTTGGCCTGGGAATGCAAAAAGTCGGTGGGTCTTACGAGGCTTCGGCAATTCTGATTGCCACAGCTGGTGAAGATGAGGAAATTTCTTACAATAAGATAATTCTAAACGAAAAACTTGGCAACATTTATTCTGAGATTATAAAGTCACCTGACCTTTATAAAAGGGTTGCAAATGACCTAAAAAAGGGTGGTTCAACACTTGATTTTAAGGAAATCATGGCAAAGTCTGATTTTGATGTAAACCCACAAGCAGGCCTTATTAGCCTAAGTTACAATGATGATAACAAGGATAGGGCGGCTGATGCTCTTAAGTCTATTTGTGAAAACTTTAGGCAAATGGCTAAAGATTATCTAAATGCTGATAATTTAGCCTATTTGCATGAGGTTTTGGTTGATCAGGCTTCAAAGAAAAAACTTTTGATTTTTTCTGTGGCAGCAGGAGTTGCTGGGGCTATTTTAGGCCTAGCTATAGTAATTATCAAGACCCTTCTCTCTGATAATATAGCCGATGAGGACGATTTGAGAGACCTTGACTTTGATGTACTTGGATCTAGCGATGAAATTTCTAAAATAAAGGCAAAAATTGATCATAGGCTTCAAGATGGGGTCCTTGGGATAACAAGCCTAGGAAAAGTTGATTCTTATGAACTTGCCAAAGCTTTGGCAGAAAGTCTTGCTCCTGCCAATGGGGTTTTGTTCATAGATAGTAAAAATGCTGGCGAAATAGAAGGAAAATTTTTAAGTGATGAAAATTCCTTTAAGGTCCTAAGAAAGGGCGAAATTGATTACCTAGCCTTTCCAGCTAAGGCTTCAGATAGGATTTTCGATACTAATGAGTTTTTTGCAGAAATTGCCAATAGGGAAAACTCTTATAATTACATCCTAATTGACCAAAAATCCTTAGAAACAGCCGACCCTTACCTAACAGCCAGACTTTGCGATATGGAAGTGATTTTGGTAGATGGAAAGACTAAAAAATCTACCTTAGACAAGGCGATTAGCGACCTAAGGGAATTGGGAATAGATTATTGTGGGGTGGTTTACCATAAATAAGTTAGTAATTTTTTGCCTATTAATAACCCTAGCTGGATGTGGTAAGGAAGAAAAATACACCAAACAAGATATCCCAACAAGGCCTGGGACTGGGATTAAGCTTAAAGATGAAATTGGAATAGGATTGTCATATAGGTTGGTAAGAGATGCGAAAATCTACACCGACCCCGACGAAAAAACAGCCTTCGACACCTTAGAAAAAGGCTCAGTTGTGGTAGCCAGTCAAGAAGAAGAAAATGGCTTCGCCTATGTGACCTACCAGGGGCAGAGCTTTTATATTGAAGTTAAAAATTTAGAAGGAATTTAAAAACCAGCTCGAATTTGAGCTGGTTTTACTTTTATCATTCTTCTGGGTCTAGGGGTTCTTTTAAGTCTTCGTTTTTGAAGAAATCTGTCCCGTCTGGGGCATTGCTTTGGAAGGTACCTAAGATTGAAACGTAGTCTTTGCCTTCGATTGTGTAAGAAATTTGGAACTGTAGGTACTCCATGAAGTATTTTTCATATTGGACTCCATATCTTTTTGTGGCGTAAGAGTAGGTGTTTTCTCCATCGTCAGTAAGTTCGCCTTCAATATGGCGTGTTTTTGTTGGGTCCTTGTAATCACTCGCATGGGCGATTATTTCTATGTGAGTCTTTTCTGGGTCGATTTTTTGTCCGTCCTTGTAGAAGGAAATGTAGATTTTATTTTCCTTAAGAAGGTCGATACAAGGGATGTCGCCTTCTACCCTGCCGTCTACGTCGTCTTCGATGTTGTCGATTTTAGTTTGGTCAAAAGTCTCAAATTCTTCTTTAGTGTAGGTCCTTATGATTGGTGTCCTATGGTCATCTGAGATTTTCGCTTCAATTTTAACCCCGTCTGCTTCCGTATTTCTCAAGTATCCTGGTGTTGGCCTGAAGGTTAACAAGAGGAAGGCCCAGATGGCGATAAATATCCCAATTATTCCAAATACTAGTTTTTTAAACATGAGATCCTCCTTATTCTACTGAGATTTTCTCCTTGTGGAAATAATTTACTAGGGCGAAATAGGCTAGGGCAAATACTCCCAGAATTAGGACTATAATCGCAAAGGATGACCAGTTTAAATCTAGCATATTTATAGAAAATGTGGTTGCATTAGTTGAATATTCCTTAAATTTGATTAAGCTTGTGTTTCCAAGTCCACTAATCAATTTTGCATATACATATCCTTGGAATAAAATCATGGCTACGAAAAGGACTAACTTTGCTGACCTACCCATTTTGTTAAAGGGACGTGATGCTCCCAGCGTATTTGCTGCCATCATAATTAGGGCAAAAATTGTATAAAACAAGGCGATAATAATTAGGAATTTTACCAAACTGATAAAAATATTTAAGTCAATGCTTTGACCTAGGTATTTCAATATTTCTAGGGGATCTAGTCCATTATCGCTAGTTATGCCTATAAGCAAAAAGTTAAAGATAGAAAAAAGTCCTATCACAAGTCCCATAATAATGTAGTTTATAAGTCTAGCCCCTGTTACCTCGCTCGATTTTAATGGTAGTGATGTATAGAAGGCTGATTTTTTGCCGTAAAACCTGTTGTTGTCACTATCATTAAGACTGGCTAGGGAAATGAGTGGGGCAAAGGTCATAACTGATCCGCTTAAGACAATTATAAGACCTAGGGGACTGAAGGCTGTTAACTTATAGACAAAGACCCCTAGGATTGCTATTAGAAGGGGTGACAGCATCCAAGTCATTACCTTTTTTATGTCTTCTTTAAAAATTTGTCTAAATAATTTTCCCATTAGAGGACCTCCCTAAAATATTCTTCAAGGCTTAGACCTTGTTCTTCTCTTATCTCATCAACTGCCTTGTGGGCGAGGACCTTGCCATCTGCTATGATGATTACTTCGTCGAGGATTTTTTCAATCTCAGATATAAGGTGGGTTGAGATTAGTAGGGTTGATTCAGGACTGAAGTTTTCTATAATTGTATTTAGCATCTCAAACCTTGCCTTTGGGTCAATGCCTGTCATTGGCTCATCTAGGAGGTAGACTTGGGTCTTTCTAGCAAGGGTCGCTGCGATTTGTACCTTATCCTTCATTCCCTTGGAACATTCCTTGATTTTAAGGTTTCTTGCTATAGAAAACGAATCGATCATATTGTAGTAGCTTTCTGAGTCAAAATCGTCGTAAAATCTTTCGTAAATATTTCCTATGTCGATTACTGTCATAAAATCGTCAAAGGGAAGGTGGTCGGGTTGGTAGGAGATGAGGGCGTTGGTTTCTCCACCTGGCTTTTGGCCGTCGATTAGGACCTCACCATCGTAATTTTTCTCAAGGCCAGCAAGGATTCTCATAAGGGATGATTTTCCTGTTCCATTTTCTCCTACAAGTCCAATTATCTTGCCAGTACCAAGCTTTAAATTAAAGTCGCTTAGGACTTTCTTGCCTCCGTATTTGAGGCTTAAGTTTTTTATCTCTATCATAATTCCTCCCAATATTCTCTCAAATCTCTTAGGGCCTGGTCTTTTTTGATATTTAAAGATTCCATCCCATTTATAAAATCATCTGCAAAGCTGGTAAAGGCTCTGGATGAGAGTGATTTTATCTTGTTTTCATTTTCTGTTACAAACCTACCGATTGTCCTTTGGCTCTCGCAAAGACCTTCTCTTTCAAGCTCTGATAGAGCTCTTTGGATGGTATTTGGATTTACCTTGTAGGCTGTGGCGAGATTTCTAACTGAATCAATTTTACTACCGGCCTGCCAATCGCCTGTGGAAATTTTGATCTTAAAATCTTCCAAAAGTTGGATATAGATAGGTCGGTTGTTATCAAAATCCATACAAACCTTCTTTCTTTGTATCACTGTACTATTATCTTAATACAAGTGTACTACACCCTTAATACAATGTCAAATTTATTTTTTAAAAATCTTATTTTTGTAAGTGGAGAAGCTCATATATGAGAGAATGCTGAATATATAAGTTATTTCTTTATATTCATAGGTTTTGGGCTAAGGATATCCGTAAATTTTATCGAATGTATGACCAGGACTTGTTTTTTAGTGTACGTAGGAGATTTCTCCACTCGCTTACGCTCGGTCGAAACGAGGATAGTTGTACTTACTTTGAACTCAAAGTTTCTATTTAATTTTTTTACATACTACTGTTTTAATCTTCAAGGAATAGTAAGAGCAATCACCCCTCGCTTCGACCGTAGTGGAGAAGCCTCTGGCTGTGTCAATACAATTATTACGGTAAAGGTGTCTAGATTGTCTTCGCTTTGGGTGATTATTTTCTTAATTTATGACTATATATTGTTGAAATTTATTTTCTCTTTACCAAACTATGGTAAAATATAAATAATTAGTTATAAATAAAACAAAATCGAGGAAGAATATGAAATTAGTTATAGAAAATTTATCCAAGTCCTTTGACCAAAAGGAAGTTATAAAGGATGCTTCATATGACTTTGAAAAAGGCACTGTTTATGCACTTCTCGGACGAAATGGTGCTGGTAAGACAACGCTTTTTAGGCTTATCACAGAGGCTATCAAAAAAGATTCTGGAGAGATTTATCTTGAAGAAAACAGGGAAAAGTCCCCTGTGTCTTTTGACGACGTATTTATGATGGTGGCAGAACCAGATTTGCCAAAATTTCTCACAGGCTACGAGTTTATCAGATTTTTCATAGATGCCAATAGGGAAAATATCAAGGATTTAAAAGACATTGACTATTATATGAATTTGGTTGATTTTGACGAGGAAGACAGGCACAGGCTAATCCAGTCCTATTCGACAGGTATGAAAAACAAAATTCAAATGCTCATGTTTTTGATCCTAAAACCAAGGATAATCCTCATGGATGAGCCACTAACAAGCCTTGACGTGGTCGTATCCCTCCAGATGAAAAAAATCATCAGACAAATCCACAAGGACCATATTATGATTTTTTCAACCCATATCCTCCAGCTTGCTAAGGATATTTGTGATAAGATTGTCCTTTTATCAGAGAAAAAATTATCTGGACTTGATGATTCTTACCTGGCTGATCCTGACTTTGAGGACAAATTGATTTCGATTTTAGCTGGCGAAAAAGAAGTTTTAGGAAATGACCATGAATAAAGATATTAGGACCTACATCCTAGCCGAAAAAATCGCCCTTACCGAAACTTTTAACCTCATGGTTTACGGCATTAGAAAGCTTCCCCTAATCGGCAAAAAATTAGGGGATAAGTATAGGTTTTTTGAAATAAAGGAGATTATGAACGCCTTTTATCCAATTTTTGTCCTCATAAAGCAAATTTTGGGCTGTCTTTTATCCTTTGTAATCGCCTATTTATTCACAACTATCACTTATGGTTTGATTTTTGAAAAAATTGGTGGAGAGATTTTTGCGGCGGATTTGGCTAGCAAAGCTGAATTGACATCTTATCTTATGGGACTTATGGTGCCTGTAATTCTCTATTTTGCGACAGGGATTTTTAGGAATTTTATCTACGACAATGGGGTAGGCATTGGCAAATATTTTGCCCAATACCATATAGATCCAAAATCTTCTTACAAGATATTTTTGTATTACAAACCAGCCATGAGGCTAATTGGTAGGACTCTAATATTTGCTATATTTTTTAGCTTAATAAATAAAGTTTCCCTTATATATCCGATTTTGATGAGTTTCGCTGTCTATTTCCTAGAAACTGGGGCTTCGGTTTTCTGGATGAAATATAAATTAAAACATAAAAAGGGAATTCTGGATAATGGGATTTTGCAAGTTGTCCTTATTATTTTAATCCCTGTTCTTGTTATGGGACTTGTGATTACAGGTCATTTTGACCTAAGGATTTGGGCTGGCACAATTTTTGGCTTTTCACTTGCTCTTTTCATCTACGGCGTAAACGGTCTTAGGAAATTTGAGTCTTTTGACCAGGTTATTGAAGAGTCTGTAGAGGAATACGACGTGGCTTCAGAAGACCTTAACCTAAGTGCAGCTAAGGCCTACGAGCTAAAGGATAAGGATATAGAAGTTAAAAATACAAAGGGACTTTATAAGAAAAGGGGTCTGGCCTTCCTTAATTCCTTGTTTTTTATAAGGCACAAAAGGCTTATTACAAAACCAGTAATAATAAAATCTCTAGCTGTGCCAGCTATTGGACTTGGAGTATTTTTCTTTACGGTTTTTAAGGAAACTTTAACAGCAGATGGGATTTTTGAGCTAACAATCAGGGCCATGCCATTTTTGACCTACATCCTTTCAAGGCAGGATAAGGTAATTACTGCCATGTATTTAAACTGCGACCAGGGTCTTTTGCCCTATGGTTTTTATAGGAAAGGAGAGATGCTCCTTGCCATGTACAGGCTAAGATTTAGGTCAATGCTTCTTATCAACATGATTCCAGCTGGAGCGGTTTTTGCGACTTATATGGTAGCCATGGCCTATAAGGGAGAGATTTTTTGGGTAAATAATTTGGTCGTTCTTGCCTACATTCTTTTAATGACCACATTTTTCACAAGCCTTGCCCTAGCTAAATATTACCTAATCCAACCCTACAACCAAGAAGGAATGCCAGTAAGCAAGGTCGCAGGAGTCATAAATATGGTTGTCTACTACATTTGCATCTACGGTGCCTTTATTGTTAAAGATATGGATTATAAGATGATTTTAATGGCAAGCGGTGGTTTTATCCTTGCTTTTATAATTGTTGTGAATATTTTGATAGTGAAATTTGGGTCAAAGACCTTTAAAATAAGGGACTAATATTTTTTTATCCGAGATAAACTATCTTTTATTCTTATCCGAGATAAGTTATCTGTCTTTTATGTGATAATTTTATTTACAGTTGAATCTTCGTATAAAGGGGGAGCCCAGGGGGACTTTCCGTATGTCCCCCAACCGGCTCCCCCTTAAACCCCCTTCCGTTACCCCCTCCGGGCGACCCCTCTCGGGGGACAAGGAGTTTGCCTACGGCAAACGTGTTGGTATGGAGGAGCCTTTGTTTAAGACTAATATTTGTTTGAATTTTTAAAATCCCAAGCCTCCTAAAAATTGCAATCTAGTCTAACTTGTACTTTTTATTTGGAAATTAGTTCACAGTAACTATTACATCTTGATTTTTAAAAGAGCTGTCAGTGCAATTTTTTTCACGGAGTCTTGGCATTTTAAAATACTCGACCTTGAGATTTTAGACTTCTTTGATTAAAAGTAAATACTAATTTAGCAAAGTTTGGCGAAGCCAAACGAGCCCAGCACCTCTGGAACATCGAGGACAATTCTCCCCTTTATCGGGAAATGATTTCTAATCAAGGGTTGCGTTAAGAAAACTGATTGTTTGAGGCGGAGCCGAGTTATCAGTTTTTAGGGGCTTGAATATTAGAAATCAGTGGGGAGATACAAACAATAATACAAGGATGTTCTCTCTATACAAAAAAAGCTTGCCGAAAAGGCAAGCTTCTACTTTCGCACTCCGCATAAGGAGACGCTCGGGGGTGTAGCCGAGAGGGGTTTAAGGGGAGGCGGGTGAGGGACCCTGCGGAAGGTCCCTTGGGCCTCCCCTTAGAACGAAGCAGTCATGTTAATGACTGAGAAACTTTATAAGATATAGTTAATCTCGGATTAAAAAAAGATAATAATTTATCTTGGATAAAAATCAAAAAAACCAGGAGTCATAAAAACTCCTGTTTTTCTATACTTATTATAATCTTGCCAAGTCTTTGGTTATTAAATTCTTTATTAGGAAGATGATTATAATTGTGATTATAAATTCTACTCCTAGGAAAGTGCCGTTATAAATAATGGAATATAACCAAACGTTTTGGCCTTCTGGGGCGTAAGAACCGAAGAAGATGACTCCTGTTAGGACGTGGCAGACAAATCTGGCGAAGACGCCTAAAAATGTACCTTCAATAACAGGTAAGATTTCATGGTTTTTGGCAAAATTCTTTGAGAAAAATCCTACAAGACCAAGGGAAGCATAGGCTAGTGGGTAGTCTAGGATGGCTTGGACTGGGTGGTAGATTGATCCACCAAATAACATATCAAGAACACCGTAAACTCCGCCTACAACTATGCCTGGGCCAGCTCCATGTCTGATGGCAAAGATGATTAGTGGAATCATCTGGCCTGCTGTTACAGAACCACCTTGAGGTAATTCAAAAAGTTTTATACGACCTAGAATAAAGGCGAGGGCAAGCATTACACCACCTTCGGCAATCATTTTAGTTGACCATTTACTATTATTCATAAAAAAATTCCTCCTTTGCACTCTGCTGGGAGGATTTGTAACTTACCTCCGCCAGCATTACCTGGATTCAGGTTAAGGGTATGATCTCAGCTACTATTGTTAGCACCCCTAGTACACTATTACTATATATGAAAATTGCTAAAAGTAAACAAAGAAAGAAGTTTGACTGACTCTGACCAATGGAAAAACGGCTAATTTCTAGTATAATACTTGGGTATAAATAAGGAAAATTAGCGAAAGTTTTAGATATAGATTGAGAGAAAAGATGGAATTTAAATTAAAATCAGACTACGCCCCAAAGGGCGATCAGCCAGAGGCCATTAAAAAACTAAGTGAGGGAATCCTTGCAGGAAAAAAACACCAAATCCTAAGGGGGGTGACCGGTTCTGGTAAGACCTTTACCATGGCCAACATTATCCAAAATGTTCAAAGGCCAACCTTGGTTCTTGCTCACAACAAGACCCTTGCCTACCAATTATTTACCGAATTTAAGGAATTTTTCCCAGACAATGCTGTGGAATATTTCGTTTCCTACTACGACTACTACCAGCCAGAGGCCTATGTGGCAGCGACTGATACCTACATAGCCAAGGACTCTTCTATAAATGACGAAATCGACAAGATGCGCCATTCTGCAACAATGGCCCTTTTTGAGAGAAGGGATGTAATAATAGTTGCCAGTGTTTCTTGCATCTACGGTTTGGGTGACCCGATTGAATACAAAAAGTTAGTCGTATCCCTCCGTCCTGGCCAGGAAATCAGCCCGGAAGAGGTCATGAAAAAGCTAATTGATGTTCAGTACGTACGAAATGACGTGGAATTTGAAAGGGGAACCTTTAGGGCAAGGGGAGATGTTTTAGACATTTACCCTGCAGGTTTTGACCAAAAAGCTATTAGGCTAGAGTTTTTTGGGGATGAAATCGACCAGATTTCAGAATTTGACCCCCTCACAGGCAAGGTAATTTCAAAAATTTCCCACGCCTACATTTACCCTGCCAGCCACTACGCCACAACCAGCGAAAAGACTGAAAAAGCAATAATTTCCATAGAAAAAGAGTTGGAGGAAAGGATAAATGAATTTGAAAGCGAGGGTAAACTCCTAGAGGCCCAGAGAATCGAACAGAGAACCAAGTATGACATTGAAATGCTAAAGGAAATAGGATTTTGTTCGGGAATCGAAAACTATTCTGCCCACCTTTCCCAAAGGCCAAGGGGTTCAAGGCCTTACACACTTATAGATTATTTTCCAAAAGAC
>NZ_CAUPFR010000052.1:0-11478 GCF_963510575.1 uncultured Anaerococcus sp.
GATTGTACCAATGTTAATATGTGGTTTGCTTCTTTCAAATGTTTGTTTGCTCATTAAATCCTCCTAATGTACTCATATACATTATTTTACCATAATTATATTAAAAATTCTATTAATTTCATGAAATTTATTTTATTTATATCCTTGCTTTTCTAAAAACCGATTGTATAATAAGAAGTGTGCCACTTTAGCTCAGTAGGTAGAGCGCTTCCATGGTAAGGAAGAGGTCCTCGGTTCAATTCCGGGAAGTGGCTCCATTTTTTTACCAATTTTTATGAATTATTATAAATCCATTAATAAATTATTTTAAATATTCTATCTTCAATCATATTTTTCGATATAATTTTCAGGTCAATTAGTAACTACTATTGATATATTAATTTAATTATAGATAGATTTTTTATAAAGTAAAATCAGGTAATTTTCTAATCACCTGATTTTTAAATTTACATTAAAACCATAAAATATATTACAGCAATAGCCACAATTATGACAAGAAGAGAAATAATAAAGCCATGAAGCATTGGGTTTATGCCTTCTTTCTTCATATCTCTATACTTTGTGTTTAGACCAATGGCCGCTAGGACTGCCACCATTAGGAATTTTGAAATTACCTTTAAGGTTGTTGAAAGATCGTCTGATATACAACCTAAGAATTTAAGCATTACCATGAACAAGAATCCTATTATAAAAAATGGAAGTATAGAAAATGTTGAAAATTTCTTTTCTACATATTCTTTACCATGTTTTTTTACTTCCAACCTATGGTGTATCATCCTAAAAATTAGTACTACTAGAATAATTGAAAGTGTTCTTGTGAGTTTTACCATGGTTGCAAAATCACCTGCTGCAGCAGAAAAGGCATAACCAACTGCTAATGCACTTAATGTATCATTTATAGCTGTTCCAGTCCAAAGCCCATAGGCCAATATCCGAAAGACTCATAGCCATACCAATAATAAGAAAGGCCACCATCATTAAAATATCAAATGAAAATGTAGCACTCAATGCAAATATATCTGTATCTTCTGCTTCTATTACTGGAGCTATAGATGCAATTGCAGATCAACCACAGATGCCAGTTCCAGCTGATATAAGGTTGCTCATCTTCCAATTAAGACCAAGAGCCTTGCCAATAAAATAACCTAAACCAAAGCAAGTTAAGAGGGTAAAAACCATTACATAAATTGATAGCTTTCCTACATTTGATACTATATTAATATTTAAACTTGCTCTAAAAAGTATAATAGCGAATTTTAATAGTCTTTTAGAAGTAAAAGCAATTCCTGGGCTTAAAACCTTGTTGATATCTATTATATTATTTAAAAACATACCTATAAATAAGGATATAACTGATTCCCTTATAATGTGCTTAGGTAGAAGATTTTCTATAAATCGAACAACATATGCAATAATTAGAGCTAAAATTTTGCCTGGTAAGTATAATATTATTTTTTATGTTCATCCTCAATTAATCAAATAAAAAAAGCGTTAAATAACGCTAAATTTATTATTTACAATCAGGACAGATTCCCCTGTATATTACTTCAGTTGTGTCTATAGTATAATCTTTTAGTATATCGGGTTTTGCAATATCTAGAATTTCTAAATCCTTAATAACCCCACAAGATTCGCAAATAAAATGACCATGGCTAGGTCTTTTAAACTCATATCTTTTAGATGCCATGTTAAAATCAAGTTCCTTTACAAGCTTATGCTTGACAAAAAGATTTAAACTGTTATAAACAGTTGCCTGACTAATAACAGGATCCTTAGCCATTAAATCTTTAAAAATCTTTTCTGCTGTTGGATGAATAGGATGAGTTATCAAATAATCCAAAATCAGAAGTCTTTGATGTGATATTCTTATTTTATTATCCTGAAGGATTTGTTTAAGCTTACCGATTCTTTTATCGTAGTCTTCTTCTCTTAAACTTTCTAATAAATCGTGCATATTATCCCAAACCTTTCTAGAAAGTAATATACGCTAAAATGTCTATTTGTCAATCATTTGGGAATGATTCTCTAAATCAGCAACACTCCTAAATATATTTTTTTCTGTCCTATAACTAATAATTTTCCATTATTTATGGTAAGTATTACCTATTATTCACTTAAAAATTTTACTTATAATTACTAGCAAAAAACCTCCCAAAAACTATGATGGGAGGTTTAGCTAGGATTAACCTAGTGATGTTTAATTAAGCTAAATTAAGCAAGTTCTACTTCAGCGCCTGCTTCTTCTAGAGCTGCTTTAACTTCTTCAGCTTTATCTTTTGCTACGCCTTCAAGAACGTTAGCTGGAGCACCATCAACTAAAGCTTTAGCTTCTTTTAGACCAAGACCAGCTAAGTCTTTAACTACTTTGATAACGTTGATTTTTGATTGACCAGCTGATTTAAGAACTACGTCAAATTCAGTTTTTTCTGCTGCTGCTTCACCAGCTGCTCCGCCTGCTGCTGGAGCTGCTACTGCTACTGCTGCTTGTGCAGATACGTCAAATTCTTCTTCGATTGCTTTAACTAGTTCTGAAAGTTCAAGAACTGTAAGATTTTTAATTTCTTCTAATAAGTTTGTTACTTTTTCTGATGCCATTTTAATTCTCCTTAAATTTTATTGTTATTTTATTATGCTGCTTCGTTTTCTTTTTTGTTTGCCACTTCATTAAGGGCAATAGCAAGTTTAGAAATTGCGTTATTAAGATCTCCGGCAAGAGTTCTGATAGGTGCTTGTAGTACATTTGCAAGCATTGAATGTAATACTTCTGTAGCTGGTAATGTAGCTATTGCCATCATTTGTTCGCCATTTTGATATTTACCTTCAACTATACCTGATTTTAAAACTAATTTTTCTTCATTTGCTTCTTTTTCTTTTCTGTAGTCAACTGCAATCTTTGGACCATCTACTAAGTCATGTTTTGAAAATACTAGGGCGTTAGATCCTTTTAAATCTTCAATTAATTCATCATAACCTAGTTCTTGGAAAGCAAATCTCATCATTGTGTTTTTGTAAACTTTATATTCAGTTTCTTTTTCTCTGAATTTGTTACGCAAATCTGTGATTTCCTTAACGTCCATGCCGTTAAAACCAACAAGTGTTACTGATTGTGAACCCTCGATTTTAGCTTTGATTTCGTCAACTATCAACTGTTTAGCTGCTATAGCTTTGTCGCTCACTTTTTCACCTCCTAAGGCTAATGGTAGGTATTTAAAAACCCCACTTATATAGACGCCTTAATAGCGCCTACATCGGTGGGGATGTAGTTAATTTCTCCCACCTATACGCAATAATTAAACATTTCAGTCTGCGTAGTCTTTGGTAGCCTGTTTATTTGACCTATATATTATATCACCAATTTGGTTATAATGCAAATTATTTTGTTTCTACTAATTCGCTTGCTCTACTTGCTTGTAGTTTTACACCAGGTCCCATTGTTGATGCAACGGTAATTGATTTGATATATTTTCCTTTTGCTGCTGCTGGTCTTGCCTTTACAACTTCTGTTATTAGAGCTTTGATATTTTCAGCTAATTTTTCAGCACCGAAAGATACCTTTCCAGCTGGAACGTGGATTAAGTTAGCCTTATCTGTTCTATACTCAACCTTACCAGCTTTGATGTCTTCTATGGCTTGTTTGATGTCGTTTGTAACAGTACCTGTTTTTGGGTTTGGCATTAGGCCTTGAGGACCAAGTACCCTACCTAGTCTACCAACTGTAGCCATCATATCAGGTGTAGCTATTACTACATCAAAGTCTAACCAACCTTCTTTTTGGATTTTTTCAGCATATTCTTCATTACCAGCAAAGTCTGCGCCTGCTGCTAGTGCTTCGTCAATTCTATCTTCTTTAACGAAAGCAAGAACTCTTTGTACCTTACCTGTTCCGTGTGGCAAAATAACTGTACCTCTAACTTGTTGGTCAGCGTGTCTACTATCTACACCTAAACTGAAGTGAATTTCTACAGTTTCATCAAATTTTGCCTTAGCAGTTTTTTCAACAATTTCTAGAGCTTCATTTAATTCATATTCTTTTGTAGAATCATATGAAGCTTTTGATTCTATATATTTCTTTCCTCTTTTAGCCATTTAATACCTCCTGTGGTTAACGAGTAAACTCTCCCACTAATCTTCTACAGTGACTCCCATACTTCTTGCTGTTCCAGCTATCATGCTTACTGCAGCTTCTAGGCTTGCAGCGTTAAGATCTTCCATCTTAGTTTTAGCAATTTCTTCAAGTTGGCTTCTCTTGATTGATCCAACTTTATTTTTGTTTGGTTCACCTGAACCCTTTGCTAGGTTGATAGCTTTTTTGATTAATACTGGTGCTGGTGGTGTTTTTGTTATAAATTTGAATGTTCTATCCGTAAAAATAGTCATTTCAACCGGTATAATCATTCCAGCTTGGTCAGCTGTTTTAGCATTAAATGCTTGAACAAATTCCATTATGTTGATTCCGTGAGGACCTAAAGCAGTTCCTACTGGTGGTGCTGGTGATGCAGCCCCTGCTGGTACTTGTAGTTTTACTATCGCTTGTATATCTTTTTCTGCCATAATTTACCTCCTTGTGGTGATTCGGGTTACCCCTCCCACTGTTTAGCAGTACTAAATTTCTTCAATATCACTATATTCTAGGTCTATGAGTGTATCACGACCAAACATATCTACATATGCTTTTATAATGCCCTTTTCCATATCAATTTCTTCGATTTTCGCAACAAAGTCTTTGAATGGGCCAGCAATGATATTTACATCATCTCCTGGTTTTACATTGATATTAAATACAGGTTCTTTTTCCTTTACGCCGAATTTTCTAACTTCAGCTTTAGTTAATGGAACTGGATCCCCATCAGGACCAACAAAACCTGTAACACCTTGGGTATTTCTTATAATATACCAAGATTTACTTGTAACGTTCATTTTTACCATTACGTAGCCAGGAAATAACTTTCTAGTCTTTACTTTCTTATCGTTGTTCTTAACCTCGACATATTCCTCAGTTGGTACAGTCACATCTACTATGTCCGGGTTTTGCTCATTATCAATCATCATTTGAATCTTGTCAGCAACCCTATTTTCATAGCCTGTATAAGTGTGAACTACATACCACCTGGCATTTTTTTCTATCTCGGTTAATAAAGCTTCCTTTTCTTCTTCTTTATTAGGTTCAAAGTTTAAAGAATCAGTCATTGTCCACCTACAATATTGTTGATAGTAGGAAATGGAATATCTTATCAAGACACCAAATAGCAACACCTGTCACCGCACTGATGGCGATTACTAACAAAGTGTACTCTAAAGTTGTCTTTTTGACTGGCCATTGAATCTTCTTGAACTCTTTGCTTACTCCAGAGAAGAAAGAATCTTTTTTCTTAGCCATTGTATCTCCTACCTTGTTTCTTTATGAACTGTGTGTTTTTTGCAGAATGGGCAGTATTTCTTAAGCTCAATTCTCTCACTATGATGGGTTTTGTTTTTTGTTGTATCATAGTTTCTGTTTTTGCATTCTGTGCATTCTAATTTAACTTTAACTCTCATAAAACACCTCCTATTTGTCTATACGGATACTTCCATACAATGATATATATTACCTGCTAAGTCCATTCTTGTCAACACTTTGCTTGCTATTTTAAGATTTTTTTCACAAATTCTTCTCTTTTTTTCACAAGCAATTGTCTTAAATCGTCCAAATCGTGGTTAGAAAAACAAGTATCGCTATAAGAGAGTAATATATCTTCTATATCATCAAACTCATATAGACCTTCCTCTTCAAACCTGCCTAAATACTCATCCTCCCTGTCATAATAAACTAAGGGTGGATAGGCCTTAAGCTTTGATGTATCAAAAGCAACATAGGATTCTTTGGCAAAAACCCTGCCTCTAACAATTAGAAAACTCTCTCTTATATCAATTTCTCTTCCACTTTTACAATCTTTAATCAAGGCTGAGGCCATTTTCCTTAATGGTATTGACTATTTCCATAGCAGAATCATTTGCAATTTCTTCTGTCTCAGCTTCTACCATTACCCTTATAAGTGGTTCTGTTCCTGATTTACGGACTAAAACCCTGCCTGAATTTTCAAGTTCTCTTTCTATTTTTTCTACACTTGCCCTTACTTTTTCGTTGTCCAAAACAGTGTTTTTATCCTTAACTCTCACATTTATTAAAACTTGAGGGTAGATTTTCAGGTCACGCACTAGACTCTTTAGGTCATTTTTAGATTCAATCATAGCTTCCATTATTTTTAAAGAAGTTAATATACCATCGCCTGTATTGGCAAATTTCTTCAAAATAATATGTCCAGACTGTTCACCACCTAATTCTATATCTTTTTCATACATACGATCGTGAACATTCTTATCACCAACATCAGTTTTTTCGTAATTAATTCCTAATTTGTCAAAAGCCTTATAAAGTCCAATATTTGACATAACAGTTGTGACTACTGTGTTTGAATCAAGGGCATCGTCTTTTTTCAAATAATTTGCTAGTATATAAAGTATAGAATCTCCATCTATTATATTTCCCTCATTATCAACAGCTATACACCTGTCGCAGTCACCATCAAAGGCAAAGCCCAAATCAAGTTTGTTTTCAACTACGTATTTTCTCAACCCATCTATATGGGTAGAACCAGCATCCCTATTGATATTAAAACCATTTGGTTCTGCATTTATAAGAAATGTGTCGGCTCCAAGGGCATCATAAACTGGTTTTGCTATAGTAAAGGCTGCACCATTTGCACAGTCAAGTCCAACTTTGATTCCCTCAAAAGACTTGGTTACTGTTTGTATAAGATAAGCGATGTACCTATTACGGCCTCCAATATAGTCAACTGTCCTTCCTATATCCTCGCCAACTGCTAGGTCAATATCTTCTATGTTGCTATCAATATATTCTTCTAGCTTATAAAGGAATTCATCCTCCATTTTTTCGCCTTTACTATTTATAATTTTTATACCATTGTCATAATAAGGATTGTGGCTAGCTGTTATCATAATTCCACAATCAAAATCTTCTGTCCTTGTAATATATGAAACTGAAGGAGTTGGTGTAACGTGTAGTAGGTGGGCATTTGATCCTGATGAAGTAATACCAGCTGATAGGGCATCTTCAAACATATAAGATGACCTTCTGGTATCCTTGCCGATTAGGATTTTTCCGTGGCCCTTATTCTTCTTTGAAAAATAATCTCCTATAAATCTACCAATTTTAAAAGCATGGTAAACATTAAGGTTTTTATTAGCCTCACCCCTAAATCCATCTGTACCAAAATATTTCATAGTTTCTCCTCTCGATTATTAATTCTCATACTTTAATTATACTGCTATATACAAGTTTAGAAAATCATATTACTTATAAGAAAAAATCCTGCAAGGAACCCTGCAGGAAATTATTTATAAAATATTTTTTAATTCTGTGATTGAGGATATATTTTTATAGGCTCCCTCTGACTCTGCTAATGAACCATATCCATAAGTCGCAAAGATAGTCTTTTGTCCATTTTTAAGGCCCGCTTCCATATCTTCCCTGCGATCTCCTATCATTATATATTCTTCTTTTAGCTCTCTTCTTAGGATTTTGTACTTGTCTAAAAAGTTATAATCTTCTCCAACAAAATATTTAGAAAAATACCTATCAAGACCAAATTTTTCCCTAGCTGCATCCATATAAACACGTCTGCATTTAGAAAGTATATAAAGATCATACTTATTTTTTAGGTAAGCTAGGGTTTCAATGGCACCTGGAAAAAGTTCGCCTTCTTCCTCCATATATTTGATAATCCTGTCTCCATTTTTCTTTATATAGGGTGTTTTATCAGAATCATCCTTTAAAATTATATCCCAAACTTCTTTGGGTCCCATGCCTATAAAAGATTTAAAATCAAAATCATTTACATCTAGGTTTAAGTCAGCTAAACTTTCAGTGATTGCTTTTTTGTAGGCGATTTCTGTCTTATGGATTGTCCCGTCAAAATCAAATACTAAGATCATATAAGGTCAACTAGGTTAGCCATTTCTATTGCGGATATAGCAGCTTCAGCTCCCTTATTTCCGGACTTAACACCAGCTCTTTGAACAGCTTGGTCGATATTATCTGTAGTTACAACACCAAAAATAACTGGTTTTTCGCTTTCAAGTCCAACACTAGCCACACCCTTTGATACTTCTGCACAAACATAATCAAAGTGTGGTGTATCGCCTCTGATAACTGCTCCCAAGCAAATTACGGCATCTACATCTTCTTTTTTTGCAAGTTTTTTAGCTACAAGTGGGATTTCAAAAGCACCTGGGACCCTAACTATAGAAATCTCTTCATCCTTAACTTCATGTCTTTTTAGGGCATCTAGACAACCTTCAAGTAACCTATCTGTTATAAAGTGATTAAACCTCGCAACAACTATCGCATATTTTTTATCTTTTGAAACTAAATTTGCACTGTATTCACGCATTACTTATTCTCCTTAAATTCTCTTAATTGGTGACCCATTCTAACCGCTTTTACCTTTAGGTAATTTCTATCAATGTCATTTGATTTTATTTCTAAAGGCCTTCTCTCACTTACTTTTACTCCATACTGCTCAATCTGCTTTACCTTGTCAGGGTTATTTGTCATAAGCTTTACAGATTTAACTCCTAATTTTTTTAAAATTTCTGCAGCAACCTTATAGTCCCTCATATCATCAGGAAAACCTAGTTTCCTATTGGCATCAACTGTGTCAAATCCATGTTCTTGGAGTTCGTAAGCCTTAAGTTTGTTAAACAAACCAATACCACGTCCTTCTTGACGCATATAAAGTAATACACCTTGTCCATTTTCTTCAATAGTTTTTAGAGCCTTGTGGAGTTGGTTACCACAATCGCATCTTCTAGATCCCAAAACATCTCCTGTCAGGCACTCTGAATGAATCCTGGTTAGGATATTTTCTCCCTTAATATCCCCTTTTGTTAGGGCAATGTGTTCCTTGCCATTTTCTGGATCTATGAAACCAATCGCAGTAAATTCTCCATATTCTGATGGAAGCTTAACAGGATTTGTCATCTCAAGGTCAAATGTCTTATTTTCTCTGATATAGGCTTGAAGTTCAGCAACGCTTGTCATAACAAGACCTAGTTTATCGGCAAGTTTTACAAGGTCTTCTCCCCTCATCATATGGCCATCATCAGCCATAATTTCACAGCAAAGCCCAACTTCTTTCATTCCGGCAAGCTTCATCAAATCAATAGTTGCTTCTGTGTGTCCATCTCTTTCAAGAACTCCACCCTTTTTTGCCACAAGAGGAAAAACATGACCTGGTCTTCTAAAATCTTCTGGTTTTGAAGAAGGATTTACAAGATTTCTTATAGTATCAGCCCTTTCAAAAGCAGAAATACCTGTTAAAGTATTTACATGGTCAATAGAAACTGTAAAGGCTGTTTCATGGTTATCTGTATTGTTATTTACCATTGGTGTTAACTTTAAATTATCAGCAATTTCCTTTCCAATAGGTGTGCAAATTAGACCCCTACCATATTTCGCCATGGTATTTATCATTTGACCTGTAACATTTTCTCCTGCACAGATAAAATCACCTTCATTTTCTCTTGACTCATCATCTATAACTATGATTAATTCATTATTTCTTATAGCTTCTATAGCTTTTTCTATATTTGTCATCTTAGCTTAGGCCTAATAGGGAACCTAAATCCTCCTTTTTATCATTTCTATATAATTTTTCTACAAAACGTCCAATAATATCTGTCTCAATATTAACTAAATCACCAATTTTTTTGTATTTGAAATTTGTATTGGCAATAGTTTCAGGAATAAGCGAAACCTCAAAAGTATCAGCACTTTCAAAAGAAACCGTAAGAGATATCCCGTCTATACAAACAGACCCCTTATTCACAATATATTTGCATACTTCTCTGCTAGTTTTAAACCTGTAAACATTTTTATTTATACCTATAAGTTTGCCAACTCCATCAACGTGGCCCTGGACAATATGACCATCAAGTCTATCAGCAAATCTCAAAGCCCTTTCTAGATTTACATACTTGCCCAAAATAGCCGGGCTATATTTTGTCTTGTCAAGACTTTCCTTCATGAGGTCTGCCTTATAATAATCATGGCCAAATTCCACAACAGTCAAACACACACCATCAGTCATTATCGAATCACCGATTTTTAAATCTTCTAAAACTCCCTTACAAGTGATTTTTATTTCTACATGGTCGCTTTTTTGTCTAAATTCGGTGACCTTACCTAATTCAGATGATATTCCTGTAAACATTAGCCACCTCAACCATAAGATCCTTGCCAAATCTCTTTACATTTCGTATTTCAAATTTTTCAGCATCTTTAATCTCGCTTACACCTTGGCCAAGAAAAGCTGACCTAGAGTCCTTACCTCCAACAAGTATTGGTGCAATAAACTCATAAATCTTATCAACCAGGTCACTTTCCAAAAAACTCGTATTTATCATTGACCCACCCTCAACAAGAATTGAGGATATATTCATCTTATAAAGTTTATCTACCAAATCATTTAGGTCCAATCGACCATTTTTTTCCTTGCAAAAAATTTTTTTTGCCTTAACTTTCAAATCTTCTTCTGATGTGGTTGCTATAAAGGTTTCCTTATCGGAATCCAGGTTAAAAATACCTAAATTACTATCAAAATCTAAGTCATTTGAAACTATAATCCTTACCGGGTCAACCCCACCATCAAGCCTACAATTAAGTCTAGCATTGTCAGTAAGAAGGGTGTTTTTTCCAATTAAGATAGCATCATAATCATTTCTTAACTTATGGACATAAGCTCTAGATTCTTCCCCACTAATCCGTTTTGAGTCAAAATCTTTAGTTGCAATCTTGCCATCAAGACTCATGGCGTATTTTAGACTTATAAGGGGCCTATGGTATTTCATATTGAAGAAAAACTTCTCATTTAAAAGCCTGCCCTCATCTTCTAAAACACCTGTAATTACTTCAATACCAGCATCTCTCATTTTTTGAATACTAGCTACTTTTGGATTGGTATCAAGGTTTGAAATTACAACTTTTTTCACTCCCTGCCTTATAACTTCATCTACGCAAGGGGGATTTTTCCCAAAGTGGGAACAAGGCTCAAGATTTACTACCATAGTAGCTCCTCTGGGATCAGCCTTGGCATTTTTAAAGCAATCCACCTCGGCATGGTCTTTGCCAAAACCATGGTGGTAGCCTTTGCCAATTATTTCCCCATCCTTAGTAAGGATTGCTCCTACCATAGGATTGGTTAAAACTTTACCAGCCCCCTTGGACGCCAAAGCAAAACATTCTCTCATTAATTTTTCATAATTCAATCTATCACTTCCTTTTCGGGAACTAAAAAAGTCCCCTTTCAGGGACTAAAATTCAAAGTAAATACAATCAAATATAATACTTCTTCCATCCAGACTATACTGTCGGTATCGGAATTTCACCGATTCGGCTTTCGCTCGCAGACTATAACTGCC
>NZ_CAUPFR010000053.1:0-11432 GCF_963510575.1 uncultured Anaerococcus sp.
ACGCTGTAATTAGACCATTCTTAGTAACTGAAGAAGAAAAGGCTAATGCACCTGAAGGTTTTGATACAAAGAAAGCTATCGGCAAGGGTATGGATGGATACGGATTCAGAATTCAAGTATCTCCACTAGACTGTACAGGTTGTGGTAACTGTGCTGATGTATGTCCAGCTCCAAAGAAAGCTCTTCTAATGAAACCTTTCGAAGAAGAAGTAGAAAAAGAAAAAGATCATTGGACATATGCACATGAAGTTGTTGGCTACAAAGAAGATGTTATGGATGACATGACATTAAAGGGAAGCCAATTCAAACAACCATTATTCGAATTCTCTGGCGCATGTGCAGGTTGTGGTGAAACTCCATATGCTAAATTAATCACTCAATTATTTGGTGATAGAATGTATATCGCAAACGCAACAGGTTGTTCATCAATTTGGGGAGCATCTGCACCAGCTATGTCATATACAAAGAACCTTGCAACAGGTAAGGGTCCAGCTTGGGGTAACTCATTATTCGAAGATGCTGCTGAATACGGATATGGTATGAAACTTGCAGCAGAAGCAAATACTCATTTACTAGAAGACAACATGGCTAAGTTCCTAGAACTAGGTCTTGATTCTCAATATAATGAACCATTCAAAGCTTGGTTAGAAGGAAAAGATGACGTTAAAGCTTCTAAAGAAGCAACAGCTGCTATCTTAAATGTAAAAGAAGAAGTTGAAGGCGAAGACGCTAAGAAATATCTAAACAATATCCTTAAACTATAAGACTACATGAGTAAAAACTCAGTATGGATCTTCGGGGGTGACGGATGGAGCTATGATATCGGATTTGGTGGTGTTGATCACGTACTAGCAAGTGGTGAAAATATCAATATCTTCGTATTCGATACAGAAGTTTACTCTAACACAGGTGGACAATCTTCTAAATCTACACCATTATCAGCAGTAGCACAATTCGCTGCATCTGGTAAGAAGGTAAGAAAGAAAGACCTTGGTCTAATGATGACTTCTTATGGTTACGTATATGTAGCACAAGTAGCTATGGGTGCAAACCAAAACCAAACTCTAAAAGCTATTAAAGAAGCTGAAAGCTATGATGGACCATCAATAGTTATCGCTTATGCTCCATGTATCAACCATGGTATCAGAATTGGTATGGGTAAATCTCAATATAGAGAAAAACAAGCTGTAGAAGCTGGTTACTGGCACTTATGGAGATTCGACCCAAGACTTGCTGAACAAGGTAAGAATCCATTCCAACTTGATTCTAAAGAACCAACTGGATCATTCCAAGAATTTATCCAAGGCGAAGTAAGATACTCATCACTAAAGAGATCATTCCCAGAAACAGCTGATGCTCTTTACCAAGAAGCTGAAAAAGCTGCAAAGGAAAGATATGAATCTTACAAAAAATTAGCAAATAAATAATATTATAGATGAAAAAAATCGTCATTAAATGGCGATTTTTTTCTTTGCAAAAATACATAATATTTATAAAAATTTTTTTTATAGTTAAGGTGAATTTCTTATTTATGACAATAAATTATCAGCTTCATAAATTTATGGTATAATAATGTAAAACGAATATTTACTTTTAATACACATTGGAGGTATTATGGCAATTAGATATGTAAATAATTTAGGAAAAATAACAATCGATGATTCTGTAATAGCAAACATAGCTGTTGCAAGTGTTATGCAATCTTATGGGGTTGTAGGACTTGCTTCCAGATCCGCTAAGGATGGAATTTATAAGCTTCTTGGAGTTAATAATATGCAAAGAGGCGTTGAGGTTATAAGAAGGGATAATGGTACAGTTGCTGTTTATATTTCATTATTTTTAGAATATGGAATTAGAATACCTGTAGTTTGTCAAAATATAATCGAAAATGTTAAATATAATATTGAAAAATCTTTGAATGTTAATGTTTCAGAAGTGAATATCTATGTTCAAGGAATCAATAGATAGGAGAATTATGAAAGTAATTGATGCAAGTAAGCTCCAACAGATGGTCATTGGAGCCTATAAATATTTAGAAGAGAATAAGTCGCTTGTTGACGAATTGAATGTATTTCCTGTTCCAGATGGGGATACAGGTACAAATATGAATATGACCATGAAATCTGGAGTTGATAAGGTTAATCAAACTAGTGGTTTAAGTGTTGAGGAAATAGCCAAAGCCTTAAGTCAAGGAACTCTCATGGGTGCAAGAGGTAACTCGGGCGTTATCTTATCTCAGCTTGTTAGGGGTATGTCAAAAACTCTTAAGGGTAAGGATGAAATTGGCGCTTTAGAAGTTAGGGATATTTTCAAAAACGCCGCAAAGACAGCTTATAAAGCCGTAATGCAACCTACAGAAGGAACTATTCTTACTGTTGCAAGGATGATGGCTGAAAAAGCAGAAGAGGCCTATGATGAAAATAAGGATTTAGATGATTACTTAGTTGAAATCATAGCGGAGGGTCAAAAAGCTCTTGATAATACACCAAAACAGCTTCCAGTTCTTAAGGAAGCTGGAGTTGTTGATTCAGGTGGTCAAGGCCTTATGTTCCTCCTAAGAGGCGCTCTTAACGCTCTTAACGGAGAAATAGATAGGGATATTGACTTATCTTCTAATGAAAATGTAGAAGAGGGATCCTATAAGATTAAATTTGAACTTTTAATAAAAGAAGCTGAGTTTGAAAACATAAGCGATTCTATAGATTCATTATCAACAAGCTTTGATTATGAGTTTAAGGATGGCCATTTAAAGGCTGAGGCACGTTCTGAACACCCACAGCAAATTATTTCAAAGATTTTGGTTGATGGCATACTTGTTAAGCTTGAAATTGAAAATACAAATCCAGATGTTGAAAATTCTGAGAATAAAGAAGAAAACCTAAAAAAATATGGTTTTATTGCAGTATCTAGGGGTGAGGGATTTGATGAAATTTTGAAGTCTATGAATATAGATAGGATTATATCAGGTGGCCAAACTATGAATCCTTCTACTGAGGATATTTATAAGAATATCGAAGAAATTCCTGCAGAAAATATTATCATTTTCCCAAACAATAAAAATATAATTATGTCTTCTAAGCAGGCTTGTGACCTAACAGATAAAAACGCCATGGTTTTAGGAACAAAATCTATACCTGAGACTTTCACAGCTATGTTAGAATTTGATGAAGAAGAAGATTTAGAAGAAAATATAGAAAACATGACAGATGCTATTGCTGACATGCATACAGTAGAAGTATCTATTTCTATTAGGGATACTAGTGTAAATAATATCGAAATAAAAAAAGATGATTATATTGGTATCTTAGACGGAAAAATAGTAGCAACTTATCCAGATATAGAGGTAACTGCCAAAGAAGCTATAGAAATTGCTATAGATAATGATGATGATATTTCGTTGATAACTATATATTATGGCGAAGATGCCGACAAGAGGAAGGCAAAAGACCTTGTTAAAAAGCTTTCTAAAGAATATAAGGATATTGATGTTGAATTAGTCTATGGCGGTCAGCCTGTATATTATTACCAAGCTACCCTTGAATAGGGAAGTAACTAGCCTTAAGGGAATTGGTCCGAAAAAGGCCAAATCCCTGGCAAAACTAGATATATATTCGATAAATGATTTATATACTTATTATCCAAGAGAATATGAGGATAGGCGCCATAAAACAAGTGTTTTAAAGGCAAGTTCAAGTAGGTTTTATTATTTTGAATGGAAGTCGATTTCAAAAGCCTATGTTAAAAAGGTCAAAAATACTACCATATCTTATATGTATTTCGCAGAAGGCGAATATAATAAAATTAGGGTTGTTTGGTTCAATGACAGATATTCTATAAGAAAGATAAAACTGAACCAAACTTATAAATTTTACGCCAAAGTAGATTTTAAAAATGGCTACTATGAAGCTATTAATCCTGTTTTTGAAGATCTTGATGGTGATACTATAGGTAGAATTTTTTCTATTTATCCTTTGACGGCTGGCATAAGTCAAAAAAACTTAAATTCATTTATTAAAGAGGCCTTAAAAGAATTTGACCCTAGGGAAGAAATTTTATCTGGTGATTTAAAGAAAAAATTTAATATAATGGATAGGGAGAAGGCTTTAAATGAGGTTCATTTTCCAACTGATTTGGAAACCTTGTTCAAGGCTAAGTCTGATATAAAAATTTTTGACTTGCTTAAGGAATTGATATTTCTAGATTATGTTGGTAAGCTTCAAAGAACAAAGCAAAACATAAATTTACAATATGATATAAATAAAATTCTAGCAAGATTGACTTTTAATCTTACAAATTCCCAATTAAAATCGTTAAAAGAAATACTTGAAGATTCAGGTAAATCTATTTCTATGAATAGACTTTTAATAGGAGATGTGGGCTCAGGTAAGACTATTGTAGCTATGCTTACTATGGTGGTTTTTGCTTTAAATTCTTACCAATCAGCCATGATGGTACCAACCGAAGTCCTTGCTATTCAACAATACGAAAAATATAGGGACTTTATTAGTGGGTTTGGCATTAGGTTTGAACTTTTGACTGGTTCGACAAAAAACAAGGAAGATATTAAAGAAGTTCTCAAAAATGGAAGTGTTGATATAGTTGTTGGCACCCACGCGCTTATAGAAGAAGATGTTGAGTTTAAAAATTTAAGGTTAGTTGTTAATGATGAACAACATAGGTTTGGAGTAAGGCAAAGACAAGAGTTAGCTAAAAAAGGTATTAACACTAATTACTTGACAATGACTGCAACACCAATTCCAAGAACCCTAAGTCTTAGAATAAATAAAATGCTTGATTTAAGTATTATTAATGAACTTCCCAAGGGAAGGGCAGAAGTTTTTACTAGGCTGATAAGTGAAGACCACCAAGAAATTCTTTTTGAAAATATAAAAAAGAGTCTTGGTGAAGGTAGACAAGTCTACGTCGTAACGACAAATATAGATGCTGAAGATACAAATTCTATAGAAAATCTTTATAATAAATATAAGAAAATTTTTAAATCCTACAAGGTTGAGAAACTTCATGGGAAACTAAAGTCCAACCTTAAAGAGGAAATTTTAACAAAGTTTAATAATCATGAGATTGATATTTTGATTTCTACTACGATTATAGAAGTAGGTATTGATGTAGCCAATGCAAATACTATGGTTATTTATAATTCAAATAACTTCGGTTTATCCCAGCTCCATCAATTAAGAGGTAGGGTTGGCAGAGGCCAATACGAGTCATATTGTTATTTGGTTAGTAAAGATACCAATCCGAATAGTAAGCTTAAAATATTGGTTGATTCTAATGATGGTTTTGTCATATCTCAAAAAGATTATGAACTGAGAGGTGGAGGCAAGATATTATCTTTAATTCAACACGGAAAAAACTTATCGGAGATAGAATATCTAAATATGTCTGAAGCTGAAACTGATAAAACATTTGAAATATTTGATTATTTGAAGGAAAATTTTTATAAGGGTGTAAATTTGGAATTTATAAAAAATTATTTTAATGAAGATAAGGATATTATTTTAAACTGATGAAAGTAGTAGCGGGAAAATACAAGGGATTTAATTTATTAAGCCCCAAATCAAAAACATCTAGACCTACTGATAATAAAGTCAAGGAAGCTGTATTTGATATGCTTTTTCCATACAAGGCAGATTTTACTGCTTTAGACTTGTTTGCAGGTACAGGTCAGATGGGGATAGAATTCCTTTCAAGAGGGGCAAAAAAAGTTCATTTTAATGAAAAAAATTATTCGAACTTTTCTATATTAAATCAAAATTTAGATAAAATCGATAGGTCTGGGGCGATTACCTCAAAACAAGATTTTTTAAGGTGTTTAAAAGAACTTGCTAATAAAGAAGTTAAATTTGACTATATTTTTCTAGACCCTCCTTATGAAACAGATTTTATTGATAAGTCATTGAATCTTATTATGGAATATGACTTATTAAATGAAGACGGTATAGTTATTACTGAATCAAGCATGGATTTGGATTTTTCAGATAAATATGACTTACATATTTTAAAGGATAAGTCTTACGGAAGGAAATATATTAAATTTTATAAAAAATGAAAGTGATATACCCAGGTAGCTTCGATCCCCTAACTAAGGGCCATATGGACATTATCAAAAGATTAAGTCAGATGTTTGATGAAGTGATTGTTGCTATATTAAATAACGAAAATAAAAAATCGCTTTTTACTGTATCGGAAAGGGAAGATATAATAAGTGAAGCGGTTGAAGAAGAAAATTTATCTAACATTTCTATTCATTCCTTTGATGGCATGCTAGTTAATTTTGCCAAAGAACAAGGTATAAAACTTATAGCTAGAGGACTCAGAGGTGTGACTGATTATGAATATGAAAAAGATATTGCTAGAGTAAATTCGACCCTTTATGAAGGGCTTGAGACAATATTTCTTTTGAGCAATTCTTCTTATTCATTTGTAAGTTCAAGTGGTGTTAGGGAAATAGCTGCATTTAGAGGTGATGTTTCAACCTTTGTAAGCCCAAGTGTTGAAAAGAAAATTAAAGAAAAATTTAATTATTAGGAGGAAAAATGGCAAACAAAATTACTGATCTTATTCTTGAGATGGAAGATATAATGGACGAGGCAAGCTCTGTACCTTTTTCTAAGAAAATTGCTGTAGATCCAGATGAGATTTATGAAATATTAAACGAGATGAAAGATTCTCTACCAGAAGAAATTAAACAAGCACAATGGGTAACAGATGAAAAAGAAAGAATTTTATCTGAAGCAACTGCTGAAGCTGACAATAGATTAAGTCAAGCTGAGGGAGAGATAAAAAATTTCAAAGAACAAGCAAAAAGCCAATTCCAAAAGATGGTTAGCGAGCATGAACTTACTCAACAAGCTAGAAAAGAAGCAGATAGAATATTACAAGAAGCTGTTGCTGAAGCAAAAAATATTAGGCAACAGTCTTATGACTATGTTGATAGATTATTTACAGGATCAGCAGCAAACTTTAGTAAACTTGCTCAACAGCTTGAACAGAATAAAAATAAAATTTTAGAAAACAAGTAAAAATTAGACCTATCATCCGATAGGTCTATTATTGTGGGTAAAATCAATGTTAAAATCACGGTTTATGCAGAGACTATAAAGATTTGAGGCCTCAACTATTTTATTATAAATTAGTAAATTTTCCCCATTTAATTTGCTTATATTTTTTTTACTTATGATTATGTCTAGTTTATTTGAAAAATCCTTAAAAAGATCTATAGCTCTTTGTCTATATGCCAGTACCTTAATAAAAGAAATATCAATACCATTTAATTCAGTTGTATTATTTAAAAGATAATTTAAGACTAATCTTTTTATCCTAGACCTGGTATATCTTTGCGAAGTGGCCTGATTTAGAAAAGAGTCATAAGAAATATTTGCTTCTGCTAGTCTTGCAAGGAAGTTATCAATCCCTACCTCATAACCTAAAATTTTTGTCATAGGAGCTTTTTCTATAAGAATCTTATACCTGAAATAGGCATATAAATCATTTTCGTTTATAGAATTAAATTTTTTTTGAAATTCCATAAGATTTTCATAGGAAAAGCTTGGCATTAACTTATTAATGTCACTAAATAAATTATTCCTAATAGCTGTTGATGATGCGAAGTTTTCGTCATTTATAAATTGATCTTTATTTAAGCTTTTAATTCTTTTTATTGGATAAGGTTCAATTTTAGAATTTAATTTTTTGATAGCTCTTATATACTCTAAGGCTAGAACATTATTGGATGAAATAAAGTCATTGTCTACAAAATCCAATAGTGAGATATTATAAGCTTTTGGATAGGAGAGACCGTCTTTAAGTAGTTTTTTTATTTTATTGTCAATCTCATTTTGATTTTCAATTATTATTCTACTTTGATTAATAAAATTGATGCTATCTATATTCTCAATCCCAAAGACAAGATAATCCACATTCATTTTATCTAAAATCGATACTGATTTAAAAGCAAAGAATTCCGCGGCCTGTAAGCTAACAAAGGAAGGTATTTCAACTACAAGGTCAAAACCAGCATCTATAGCGGTTTGTGCCCTAGTAAATTTATCCATTATGCTAGCTTCGCCTCTCTGAACAAAGTCACCACTCATAATAGAAATATTTACATCTGTGTTTAGATTTTTTTTAGCTTTGTCTAGTAGATATTTATGTCCGTTATGAAATGGATTAAATTCAGAAATAATTCCTAAAGTTTTCATGATAACTCCTTATTATTTATTATTATACTAACTTTATTGCTTATAGTCATTGTAAAAAATATACTTAAAAATTTTATTATAATTATGAATAAAATTTTCATTCTATGTGTGATTATGGTATAATAATTAATGAAATATCAACTAGGAGGAATTATGATTTCAGCAAATGATTTAAGAAAAGGTGTAACATTCGTTTACGATAATGATGTATATCAAGTAGTAGATTTCCAACACGTAAAACCAGGTAAGGGAGCTGCTTTTGTAAGAGCTAAAATAAGATCAGTTATGAATGGCGGTGCAAAAGATGTAACTTTCAATCCAAGTGAAAAATTTGAGAATGCTGTTATTTCTACAAAAGAAATGCAATATTTATACAATGATGGTCAATTATATTACTTTATGGACCCAGAAAGTTTTGAACAAATCGGTATTGAAGAAGACAATGTTAAGGACGCTATCATCTATGTAAGAGAAAATGATACAGTTCTAATCAAATTTTACCAAGGAAAGCCATTCTCAATTGACCCACAAAACTTTGTTGAACTTCAAGTAGTAAAAACAGAACCAGGTGTTAAGGGAGATACTGCTACTAACGTTACAAAACCAGCTACAGTAGAAACTGGAGCAGTAATAAACGTACCAATATTTGTAAACGAAGGTGATGTAATTAAAATTGATACAAGAAGTGGTGAGTACCTATCAAGAGTTTAGGAGTTGTAAATGTCAAGTAATTTCAAGGACGGTTCAGTAAAAATTGCTGATGAGGTCTTAGATCAAATAGCCATCCAAGCTGCTAATGACGTCTATGGTGTCTATGAAGATAATACCGATGATGGTTTTATTCATTCTTTAGCATCAAAGGCAACAAAATCATCTATAAAAAATGTTGGTGGCAACTTAGTTATAGATTTAGACCTTTCTCTAGATAAGAATGTGAACGTTAGAAAAACTGTTAAGAAAATTCAAGAAAATGTGAAAAATGTAGTAGAAACTATGACTGGCTTGATTGTTAGCAGAGTAAATATAAATATAAACAAACTAGAAATCTAATGAAAAGAACTGACCAAAGGGAATGGGTATTTAAACTCATTTATCAAGATACAATTAATGAAATTCAAGATTATAAGGAAATATTGGCCAACCACGAAATAAGTGATGATGAAAGCTTTATTGTAGATTCAATTAAGTCATACAAAAATAATTATGAAGAAATTGATAAAAAACTACAGGCGAATATACCAAAGGGTATGCCTAAGCTAAGTAGGGTGGTCAAGTCTATTATTTACTTATCAATAAATGAAATCTATTTTTTAGCTATACCTGTGTCAGTTTCTATTAACGAGGCTGTAAATTTGGCAAAAAAATTTTCATCAGAAGATGACTACAAGGTAGTAAATTTGATTCTAGGCAACATTGTTAGAAAAGATAATAAATGAGAAAACCATTAAGCGTAAAGCAATTTAATGAGTATATAAAATCAAATATTAAACATGACCCTATTTTTCAAAGAGTAAATTTAACTGGAGAACTTTGCAATGTTAGGGTCAATAATTACCACCTTTATTTTTCGTTAAAAGAAGAAAATGATATCATAGACGCTGTAATCTATTATTATGAAGATAAGGACATAAGTTTCGACTTTAACCCTGGTAAGCAAGTTATTATCAGGGGCAACCTTTCTTTTAATAATTACTCGTCAAAGCTAATAATAGTTGCAAATGAAATTGAAGATGTAGGCCTTTCTGAAAAGTATAAAGAATTTCTTAAGATGCAAGAGGAATTTAAGACTAAAGGATACTTTGATAGGGAGAATAAAAAACCTATACCAAAACTTGTTAAAAAAATAGGCTTAATTACTTCAAAAGACGGAGCGGCTATAATGGATTTTATTGCCATGATAAATAGCAAGGCGAATGACATACATATTTTCCTTGCACCTGTAAAGGTTCAGGGCAATGATGCAGAAGCATTGATTTCAGATGCAATAAACAGGTTGGATAGGCTAAAACTTGATGTTATTGTAATAACTAGAGGTGGGGGATCCAACGAAGATCTATCAAGTTTTAGCCAAAGAAAAATAATAGAGGCAGTTTATCAGGCCAAAACTCCTATTATTTCAGCTATAGGTCACAATATAGACACCACTTTAATTGACTATACAAGTGATTTGAGCCTTCAAACCCCAACCGAGGCTGGTAGCTACCTTATTGCTGATTATATAGATTATGAAAAATACATACAGGATAAGTTTTCTAAAGCAAGAGCATCAATAAAAACCAATTTAGAGAAGAATTATCTTAAAATGAAATTTTTGGAATCTAAAATGGAAAATTTATCTGCAGCTAAGTCAATAAATAAAAAGCTGGAAGAATTAGAATCACTAAAGCGAGATTTTTATAAAACTATGGAAAAAGTTTTTTCTTTCAATGAGTCTAGACTTAAAAATCTTGAAAATAAGTTTAAATACACAAAAAAACTGATAGATATTAGGAAAAATCAAATCGAAATAAAGTTTGGAGATAAGGTTGTATATTCAGCCCATAACTTATGCTATGGTGATAAGGTTGAATTGGTATTTAGTGATGGAATTGTAAAGGCAAGGATTATAGATGGATAAATCTTTTGAAGACCAATATAAGACAATAGAGGAAATTTTAGAAAAAATCGAGAATAATAAAGACAATTTGGACGAATCGATAAAGCTTTATGATCAGGCTAAAAAGTTGTACAAAGACCTTGAAGGAAAACTAGAAGAGTATAAGGCTAAGGTGGAGATTATAAATGAGGATGAATAATGAAATATTTTTAAACAGAATCATTGAAAATAAAAACATTATTGATAAGAAAGTTAGTTCCTACTATAAGCCAAAAAACAATTTAGAAAAAGCTATGCTTTATGCTTGCGATGGTGGAAAAAGGATAAGGGCCTTTTTGTACTTGGAAACTAAGAAAATGTTTTCAAAAGAACTTAATTCTGATGATTATATGATAGCCTTAGCACTGGAATTTATCCACGCTTATTCCTTAGTCCATGATGATTTGCCGGCCATGGACAATGATGATTATAGGAGGGGCCAGGAGAGTGTTCATAAAAAGTTTGGAGAAGATATGGGAATCCTTACTGGTGATGCTCTTTTAAATGAGGCTTGCCTAATACTTATTGATTTAGCAAAAAAAAATCCTGTTTATGCAAAAGCTGGGGCATACATA
>NZ_CAUPFR010000054.1:0-11016 GCF_963510575.1 uncultured Anaerococcus sp.
CTAAGGCCCAACATGATTTGGGCAAAGAAGACAGGACTAAAAATTTATTAGGTGCCTTTAAATTGGATAAGGATTTGACAGGAAAATCAGTTTTGATAATCGATGACCTGGTTACTACAGGTAATACATCACTAGAAATGATTAGAGTTTTAGAGCGAGCGAATGTTAAAGATATCAAAATCTTAGCCCTTGCTTCAGAAAAAAGAGTACTATAAAAGCCAAGAAATTGTTGAATTTCCTGGCTTATTTTTATGCTTGTTCTGTTTCTGTATCTTTCATAAACTGATAGATTTTAACGGCGAGAGCCATCTCAATTCTTTTTCTAAAAAGTTTACAAGAATAATCGTGGGTATGGTTTAAATCTCCGGTGGCGTTGAAATTATTTGCAGCACAGCCTCCAGAACAGTACATACTTGCCCAACATTCTCTACATTCAGATTTTGAATAGCAGTTGCAGGTTTTAAACTGGCTTACAAGTCCAGTATTTTTTACACCGTCAAAAATATTTCCTATTTTAAAGTCATCATTGCCTACAAATTGGTGGCAAGGGTAGAGGTCGCCGGTTGGAGTTACCGCCATGTACTCAGTTCCTGACCCACAACCAGAAAGCCTTTTGTGAATACATGGACCATTTTCAAGGTCAATCATATAGTGGTAGAAAATAAACTTATCGTCCTTGTCAATGGCATCCATCAACATATCTGCAAGTTTTTCGTATTGGTCAAATATTATTGGAAGGTGTTCATCCTTTAGGGCATATTCGTTATCAGGGCTACCCACAACTGGCTCAAGAGAAGTGCGTTTAAAACCTAGGTCTAAATAGGTTTTGATATCTTCTGTAAAATCGAGGTTGTTGGCTGTATAGGTACCTCTCATGTAATATTCCTTATCGCCACGTTTTTCGACTAATTTTTGGAATTTTGGCACGATTAGGTCAAAAGAACCCGTACCAGCCAAGGTCTTTCTAAAGTGGTCGTGCTTATCTTTTCTACCATCTAAGGATAAAACAACATTTTTCATATTTTCATTCAAATAATCTATGGTATCATCATTTAGAAGTAGACCGTTGGTTGTAAGGGTGAAGTTAAAGTGCTTATTAAATTCTTTTTCTTTGCTCCTTGCGTAATCAACAGTAAATTTTACCACATTAAGATTCATCAAAGGCTCTCCACCAAAAAAGTCTATATCAAGATTATAGTGCCTACCAGAATTTTCTAGCAAAAAGTCAATGGCTTTTTTAGCTACTTCCTTTGTCATGATGGCATCTGGTCCGTGGTATTTGCCACCTTTTGCAAAACAATAATCACAAGTAAAATTGCAAGTATGGGCAACATTTAGGCAAAGAGCCTTGATATTTGTAGGTCTTTTTGTAACATCGATGGCAAGGTCTTTAAAAGAATCTTCTGTGAATAATTGACCTGTAGCAATCAATTCTTCTACCTCATCAAAGGCTGCCTTAGCTTCTTCATCATTTAAGTCGTATTTATTTTTAATGGTATTTTTTAGTTCTCTTAAGTCTGTATCTTTATAATTTTCTATTATATCGTAGGTGACATCATCTACTAGGTGGACAGATCCACTATATATATCTAAAACAATATTAAAACCCTTAGCTTTATATTGGTGTATCATAAAATCTCCTTTATTAGTAAAATCCTTACTATTATACTTATTTGCAAGGATTATAAAAGTAATAAACAGAAAAAAACTTACCTACAGATATGTAAGTAAGTTATTAAATAGTGCAAGTTTTTTCCTATTTATTTTCTTTTTTTGCTAACACATTCTTGGTTGGCTACTCCGCAAGATGTTTTACAAGCAGATTGGCAAGAAGTTTGGCATTCGCCACATCCACCGTCTTTTTGGCTCTTGTGAAGATTTCTTGTGTTAAGTGTAAGTATTCTTTTCATATCAAATCTCCTTATCGATAAGAATTTCTTATTCAATTATTATATTAACAGTTTTTATTCATTTTGTCAATTATGACTGCAATAGACTTGCCAACTAGATTTAGCCTTATATTGTTTTTTTGTAAGTTATTTATATTTTCTAAAACCTTAGAATCAATCAGTTCACCTGGGGCAAGGATAGGAATTCCAGGTGGATAGGCATAAGTAAAACCACCCGCAATCCTACCTTGAGAATTTTCTATCTTAATTAATTCCGAATCGAAATCCATAGCTTCATATATTTGGTAAATTTTTTGAGGGCTTTGGTAGGTGAAATTAAATAAATATGCAGATTTTTCTAGGGTCTTGTCAATTTTTATTAGGGCATTTTTAAGCAGGTCAAAACCCTTATCCCTATCGCAAAGGCTCGCTATTAATAGGGCATAGGAAGGGTAGGCCATTTCTATTTCGATTTTTTCTTCTTTTAATAAGTTGGCGAGGGTCTTGCCGTTTATATTTGTATTTTTGGTTGAAATAAGAATTTTAGACCTGTCCTTATTTTTATCGTCAATTAGACTTAAGTTTTTTAATTTTATTTTATAAAGGTCTACTAGATTTGCCTGTAATTTTTGGTTTAATATTTCCATCTCTCCTATGTTTTCTAAAATATAGTCAATGGATTGTAAAATCAAATATGAAGGGGACGAGGTTTGAAAGATAGACATGGCAAATCTCAAATCTTTTACGATCTGTTCATCGTTAATTAAAACTGCCGCAGCTGGTGTGAGGGCAGGCAGATTTTTGTGAAAGGAAGTTATGGCAATATCAAAGGTATTTTTATATGCTCCTGTTAAAAATAAGTGAGAACCGTGTGCCATATCTAAAATGAGTTTTGCCTTGTATTTTTTACATATCTTGTAAATTCTTTCTATATCTAAAATATATCCCTCATAAGAAGGTGAAGTCACCACAACAGCCGAGTAGGTTTTATTTTTTAATTTATCTTCTAAGTCTTCAAAAGAAATATCAACTATAGCTCCGATGTCATTTGTCTTTACGCCAATGTAGTCGACTTTTAATTTATTGATTAGACAGGCATTGTAGACAGCCTTGTGGGACGACCTTTGGATTAGGATATTTTTGTTATTTTGGCTTATGGCTCTTATACTGGCTAAGATTCCGGATGTAGATCCATTTGTAGATATAATAGCGTCTTTGACATCGTATGTTTCCGCGATTTTTCTTTCCATATCTACAAATACTTCCTTAGGGTCATTTAAGTTATCTAGTCCATCTATTTCTGTAAAATCTCTTCCGTAGCCAAGATTTGAGTCAAAAATCTCTGACCTCTTATGACCTGGCATGTGAAAGGGATAGTAATTTTCTTTTAGGTAATTATCAATGATTTTATTTAACATAGGTCCTCCACTAATATTATAGCTTAACTTACAAATTTTGTAAGGTAAAATAAACTTTTGGGTGTATGATAAGGCTAGGTGATAAAATGGAAAATAAATTTATAAGAATAATAAAATCAATTATTATATTTTTGCTATTTGTAATAATTTTTGCAGCAGGTTTTATTTTGTTTGGATTTTTTAAGGGTAATAAAATTGAAAACCCAATTTCAAATATAATTCAACCTAAGGATGAAATTTTGTTTCTCCTTGCAGGGGTAGATTCAACTGGCAAAGAAACTGGTACAAGAACTGATACCCTCATGCTTATTAAGACTGATAGCAAAAATGATTCCTTAGATATGATCTCTATTCCAAGAGATTCCTATGTATCTATAAACGGAAAGATGGATAAGATAAATGCTGCCCATTCTTATGGGGGAATAGATTTGACAATGAATGTTGTAAGGAATTTTTTAGGAATTAACCTTGATAAGTATATAGTTATTTCTTTTGAAGCGGTCATTAAAGGTATTGATGCCCTTGGCGGAATGGATGTAGATGTTAGCCAAGAAGTCGCTAGAGCCATGCGTATTAGCCCTGGTATTCACAAGATGACTGGTGATGAGGTTTTAAAATATGTTAGGTTTAGGAAGGGTTATCAAAATGCAGACCTTGGAAGAATTAACACCCAGCAAAATTTTCTAAAACAATTTATGAAAGAAGCAAGTAAGGTAGAAAACTTACCTAAATTGCCAAAAGTTTATGCAGCTATGAAGCCATATATACAAACAAATATGAATTTAAAAGAATTATCGTCCATAGCCGTGAAAATTAAATCAGTTGATCAATCACAAATCAACTCAGTAAGGCTTGAAGGCGAGGGCTTTAATAAGGGAGGAATCTCATATTATAAGATTTATCCAAATTCAATTGAAAATATAAGGACAAGATACTTAAATTCATTTTTAAGAAACTAGGAAATGGGTATAATAGTTATGAACAAGATGGAGGAGATATGGATATAAAATCATTAATTAGAGTAATAGAAGATTACCCAGAAAAGGGCATATCCTTTAAGGATATAACAACTTTGTTAAAAAATAAGGATGGTTTTAAAGAGACTTTAGACCTACTAGAAGAAAAACTTAAAGGCTATGATTTTGATTACATAGCTGGTGTAGAGTCAAGGGGGCTTATTTTTGGAGCACCACTTGCTGATAGGCTAAACAAGGGCTTTATACCAATAAGAAAGCCTGGAAAGCTACCTGGAGAAATTGAAAAAATTAGCTATGACTTGGAATATGGTACAAATGAACTAGAAATCCACAAAGATGCCCTAAATAAGGGTGATAAGGTTGTAATAATCGACGATCTTATAGCTACAGGTGGGTCTGCAAAGGCTGCTGCTAAACTTGTGGAATCCATAGGTGGGGATGTGGTTTGCTTTGAATTTTTAATTGAACTTACATCTTTAAAGGGCAGAGAAGTTTTAAAAGACTATGATGTCATTTCTCTAGTAGAGTATGACCATTAAGATTAAATATAAAGAGGTTTCGTTTTGAAATCTCTTTTTTAATGGCTAAAATTAAGCATATTTACCTTGGCAGAAAATATATTTATTTTTCAAAATAAACTTATAAAGATACTTGAAATAAGAATTATTCCTAGTATAGTTTAATTAAGGTCAGAGATGGTCAAAGAAATAAGATGGAGGTACAAATGCAATATAGAGATTATTATGAAGTGCTAGGGGTGGACAAAAAAGCTAGCGCTGATGAAATTAAAAAAGCTTATAGGAAGCTTGCCAAAAAATACCACCCAGACCTTCATCCAGATGATGAAAGTGCAAACAAAAAATTTACAGAAATAAATGAAGCCTACGAGGTTTTATCAGATCCAGAAAAGAGAAAAAAATATGACACCTTCGGTGCCAATGCAAACTTCTCTGGTGGTCAAAATTTCGACCCAAGGGATTTTGGCTTTGATTTTGGAAACTTCGGTAACGGCTCTTACACATATACAAGTTCAAATAGTTCAGGTTTTTCAGACTTTTTTGACACCCTTTTTGGAGGATTTGGAAATACTTCCTCAAGAAAGTCTCAAGGTTTCGGAGGATTTAACACAGGTTTTGGAAGTGGATTTAGTAAAAAACCTAAGTCTAAACTAGATACTGAAGTTAGTATATCAATTGACGAAGCCATGGAAGGTACAACAAGGAAAATTTCTATAAAGTCTGATACAGGTATAAAAGATGTAGAAATCAATATTCCAAAAGGTATCAAGAATAGAAACAAGATAAAAATTGATGGTTCTAAATATGGAGTAAATGCAGATATATATGTCTTGGTAAAGATAAAAGAAACTGAAGATTTAAAACTAGATGGAATTGACTTTATCAAAAAAGTAAAGATTAGTCCTTGGGATGCTTATTTTGGAACAAAGAAAAAAATATCAACCATAAAAGGAAATATTTTAGTAACAATTCCAGAAAAAATCACTTCTAATAAGAAAATTAGACTTAAGAACCTAGGTTATACAGATAGGAAAAATCAGACAGGTGATTTAATCCTAGAAGTTTTGATAGAAAACCCAGACCTAAACGAAGAACAAATAGAATTATACAAAAAGTTAAAAGAAATCGAGGGATAATATGGACAACAACAAATTAACACAAAAATCAATCGAAGCTATCAATAATGCAAATTCAATGGCAATCAAGGATGCAAATCCAGAAGTAAATGAATTTCATTTAGCTCTTAGCCTAGTTGATAGCCCATCCTCCTATGTATCAATGGTTTTATCCAAAATGGGAGTAGATGTAAACGCATATAAGAAAAAAATTGAAGACAAGGTAGAAAATCTACCAAAGCAATCTGGAAATGCAAATACTTACCCTTCTCAAGTTTTTCAAAGGATATTTTTGAAGGCTGAAGATGAGGCAGATGCCATGGGAGATTCCTTCATTTCTGTGGAACATATTTTTCTTTCCTTACTCAAGGAGAGTACAGAAATGTCACCAATTAATAAAGAATTTAATATTTCTTACAAGGCTTTCAAAGACTATGTCTTAAAAGTCAGAAATGGTCAAAAAGTTACAACAGATAATCCTGAAGAAACTTCAAATCCATTGGAAAAATTCGGTAGAGATTTAACCCAAGAAGCAAGGGAAGGAAAAATTGACCCGGTAATCGGTAGGGATGCAGAAATCAGAAATGCTTTGAGGATTCTATCTCGCCGTAAGAAAAATAACCCAGTTTTAATCGGCCAGCCAGGTGTTGGTAAAACAGCCATTGTTGAAGGTCTTGCCCAAAGAATCGTAAATAACGATGTGCCAGAACCACTTCAAGGTAGGAGGATTTTCTCTCTTGACATGGGTGCTTTAGTTGCTGGTGCTAAATATAGGGGCCAATTTGAAGAAAGACTTAAGGCAGTAATCGAAGAAGTAAAAAAATCTGACGGTCAAATTATAATGTTTATCGACGAAATCCATACTATAGTTGGAGCTGGTAAGTCAGAAGGTGCTATGGATGCATCAAATATTATGAAACCAATGCTTGCTCGTGGTGAAATCAAAGTTATTGGCGCTACAACCCTTAATGAGTACAGGGAATATATAGAAAAAGACGGAGCTCTTGAAAGAAGATTCCAAAAGGTAATGGTAGAAGAACCAAGTGTTGAAGATACAATTTCAATCCTTAGAGGTATCAAGGAAAAATATGAAATCTTTCACGGTATTAGGATTCAGGATTCAGCAGTAATTGCAGCTGCAGAATTATCTGATAGGTATATTTCAGATAGGTTTTTACCAGATAAGGCAATTGACCTTATGGATGAGGCTTGTGCTACAGTAAGGACTGAAATAGACACCATGCCAGCCTACCTTGATGAACAAAAGAGAAAACTATTACAATTACAAATTGAAATTACCGCTCTAAAGAAAGAAGATGATGACTATTCAAAAAAGAGATTAGCAGACCTAGAAAAGGAATTAGCAGATCTTTCAGAAAACTTTAACGAAGACTTCTTAAAATGGAAAGAACAAAAATCTGCCATTGACGATGTAAAATCTATCAAGGAAGAAATAGATAAGGTTAAGGTAGAAATAGACCAAGCTGAGAGGAACTATGATTTCGAAAAGCTCTCTGAACTCAAATATGGAAAACTAGTTGAACTAGAAAATAAATTAAAAGAAGCAAGTGCATCTAATAGTGACGAATCTTCTATAAAGGAAGAGGTAACTGACGAAGATGTAGCAGATGTTGTTTCTAGCTGGACTAATATTCCAGTTTCAAAATTAGTTGAAACAGAAAGAACAAAAATTCTCCACCTAGGTGAGACTCTTCACCAAAGAGTTATCGGTCAAAATGAGGCTATAGAAGCGGTTTCTGACGCTATAATCAGGGCAAGATCAGGTCTAAAAGAACAAAATAGGCCTATAGGATCTTTTATTTTCTTAGGTCCAACAGGTGTTGGTAAGACAGAACTTGCAAAAACTTTAACAGAGGCAATGTTTGACGACGAGCACAATATGATTAGGATTGATATGAGTGAATATATGGAAAAGTATTCTGTATCTAGACTAATTGGTGCTGCTCCAGGCTATGTTGGCTACGAGGAAGGTGGTCAATTAACAGAAGCTGTTCGTAGAAAACCATACTCAGTTATCCTTTTTGATGAAATCGAAAAGGCCCACCCAGATGTCTTTAACATTTTGTTACAAGTTTTAGACGATGGTAGGTTAACCGATAGCCAAGGCAGGACTGTAGACTTTAAAAATACTATAATCATCATGACATCAAATATTGGTTCAGAATATTTAATAGATGGTCTAAATAAAGATGGCACTATAAAAGAAGAAAACCAAAAGAAAGTGGATGAGGCTTTAAGACGTTCATTTAAGCCAGAATTTTTAAACCGAATTGATGATATTGTGATGTTTACACCACTAATAAGTGATCAAGTTTATAAAATTATCGACCTACAAATTGATAATATTAGAAAGAGACTTGCTGATAGGGATATTAAACTTGAGATTACACCAGAAGCTAAGAAATACATCCTAGATAATTCTTATGATGTAGAATATGGTGCTAGACCTGTTAAGAGATACCTACAAAGAAATGTAGAAACAAAACTTGGTAGGCTAATAATCGAAGGAAAAGTTACTGACAAAGACACAGCAATTCTTGACCTAGTTGATAATCAATTAGAATTTAAAACTAAATAGCTTGGTATAGACAAGTAGAAATAATAACGGAGTAATTTAATAGATTGCTCCGTTTTTACTTTGGCTATTTTCTGGGATTTCATACTATATGTAGTAAAATGAAATAACAGACCACAATATATAGTATAATTTATTTTACATAAAAATTAAAATATGGTATGATTATAGTGTAATTTCGGAGGTAAAAATGTTACAAGTAATTAAAAGAGACGGGACTAAAGTCGATTTTAATAAAGATAAAATTATCATTGCTATAGAAAAAGCCATGCACTCTCCAAGTGGTATTTATGTGGGAGGCCAGGCGGCTGAAATAGCTGATGAAATTGAGGAGAGATCTAAAAACAAAAGAGAAATCTCTATTTATGAAATCGAAGATTTGGTCTACTATAAATTAATAGACAGGAAAAATCCTGCTACAGCCAAGGCCTACGAGTCTTATAAGTCAGTTCAGGCTTATAAGCGTGAGCAAAATACATCTGACGATGAAATAATCGGACTTCTAAATCAAACTAACATAGATGTAATGGATGAAAATTCAAATAAAAACCCAATCATTGCTTCAACTCAAAGAGACCTAATTGCTGGCGAAGTAGCCAAGGATATAGCAAAAAGGAAGTTAATCCCAGCAGATTTAGTGGAAGCCCACGATTCGGGAGCTATCCACATCCACGACCTAGATTATCTAATTCAACCAATTTTCAATTGCTGTTTGGTAGATATGAAAGATATGCTAGATAATGGGACAGTTGTAAATGAAAAGATGATTGAAACACCAAAGTCTTTCCAAGTTGCATGCAATGTTATGACTCAAATTATAGCTCAAATTGCATCAAACCAATATGGTGGCCAATCAATAAATATTTCTTGCCTAAGTCCTTATTTAGAAAAGTCCTTTAATAAGAACTTTAAATTATCAAAAGAAATACTAGGTGATACTGATAAGGCTAAAGAAATGGCAGATGCTCTTACTAAAAGAGATCTTGAAAGTGGTATTCAAACTATCCAATATCAAATAAATACCCTTATGACTTCAAATGGTCAATCACCGTTTGTAACACTTTTCATGCATACAGATGAAAATGATCTTTATCTTGACCAGACAGTTGAGATTATCAAAGAAATCTTGAAACAAAGAATCCAAGGCATTAAAAACGACCAAGGAGTATATGTAACACCAGCTTTTCCTAAGTTAATTTACGTCCTTGACGAAAATAATATAAATCCAGATTCAAAATATTTTGATTTAACACGTCTTGCTGCTAAATGCACAGCCAAGAGAATGTATCCTGATTATATATCAGCTAAGAAAATGCGTGAAAACTACGAAGGAAATGTATTTTCACCAATGGGCTGCAGGGCCTTCCTTCCTCCTTACAAGGATAAGTATGGAGACTATAAGTTTGATGGTAGGTTTAACATGGGAGTTTGCACAATCAACCTTCCACAAATCGGTATTTTGGCAGATGGAAATGAAGATTTATTCTTTGAAATATTAGAAAAAAGACTTGACCTTATTAAGAGAGTAGGACTTTTGAGGTATGAACACCTAGCGAAGGTGACAAGCGATTCTTCACCAATCCACTTCCAACATGGGGCAATAGCAAGGCTTAAAAAACACGAATCCATAAAACCGCTTCTAGAAAATGGCTATGCAACAGTTACAATTGGCTATATTGGAATATATGAAGCCACAAAATTAACTGTTGGCGAAAGTCATACTACTCAAAAGGGCCATGACTTTGCCATGAGAATAATGGATATGTTAAATGACAAGAAAAAAGAATGGTCAGATCAATATGGTATTGCCTTTGCTGTTTACGGCACACCTGCAGAAAGCTTAACCCACAGGTTTGCATCTATTGATAGGGAAAGATTTGGAGATATAAAAGACGTTACAGATAAGGGATATTATACAAATTCCTTCCATGTAGATGTTAGGGAAAATATCTCAGTTTTTGATAAATTTGATTTTGAATCAGAATTTCAAAAATTATCCACAGGTGGTTGTATTTCCTATGCAGAAATACCAAATATGACCAACAACATAGAAGCAGTCCTAACTATGATCGAGTATATCTATGATCACATCCAATACGCTGAATTTAACACAAAGAGCGATTATTGTGGCAACTGTGGTTACGATGGAGAAATCCTTCTGGATGAAAATAACCAATGGTATTGTCCAAATTGTGGCAACCACGATAGGGCAACCTTAACAGTCGTAAGAAGGACTTGTGGTTACCTTGGAGAAAACTTCTGGAATGAAGGCAGGACCAAGGAAATAAAGGCAAGAGTTCTTCACATATGAATTACGGTCAAATTAGAAAATATGATGTAGCAAATGGTCCTGGTATCAGGACCACTTTTTTCCTTACAGGCTGTGACAGGAATTGTCCAAATTGCTTTAATACTGACTATATGGATTTCGACCACGGAAAAAAATGGGACGAAGATGCTGAAAAAGAAGTGATTTCTTACCTTAAACTTAACCAGGTGGAGG
>NZ_CAUPFR010000055.1:0-10795 GCF_963510575.1 uncultured Anaerococcus sp.
CGGAGCCTTGGTATAGGCTGAGTGAAACCTTGATAAAAGTGGTCCCATAACAACAAAGGACGCCCTCATTTTATCCATAAGTTCATAAGGTGTTTCGCTAGTATTAATAGCCGAAGAATTGATACTTAGGGTGTTTTTATCAAGATATTTTACTTGGCTACCCAAATGCTTCAATACCTCAACCATTATTTCAACGTCCTTGAGCTCAGGAACCCCATCTAATATTATTTCTTCAGTACCTAATACACAAGCAGCAAGTATAGGAAGTGCAGAATTTTTTGCACCAGATATATTAACCTCGCCCTTGAGAGGTCCATTAGATTTAATAATTAAAATTTCTTTTTTCGCCATTTCTATTCCTTACTTAGTTCCAAATAACCTATCTCCAGCATCTCCCAGTCCTGGAACAATATAACCATTTTCATTTAGCTTTTCATCTAATTGAGAAATGTAAACTTTAACATCTGGGTGTTTTTCTTCGAGAAGTTTAAAAGCTTCAGGAGCTGCTATAATTGACAATAATTTTATTGATTTACATCCATACTCTTTTAGCCTATCTATAGCATCACACGCAGATCCACCTGTAGCAAGCATAGGGTCAACAACTAGGATATCTCTGTTTTCAACATCGCTAGGGAGCTTGCAATAATATTCTACTGGTTGGAGGGTTTCTTCATTTCTATACATACCAATATGACCAATTTTGGCTGCTGGCAATACTTCAAGCACACCATCTACCATACCAAGACCCGCTCTTAGAATTGGAACTATACCAATTTTCTTTCCTGTAAGTCTATAACCAGTAGTCTTAGCAACTGGTGTTTCAACTTCATATTCTTCAAGCTCAAGGTCTTTTGTTGCCTCATAGGCAAGAATCATGGCTATTTCTGTAACCAAGGACCTAAATTCATTTGCTCCTGTATTCTTATCTCTAAGGATAGAAATTTTATGTTTTATTACTGGATGGTCTAATACTGTTACGTTTTTCATATCTTCTCCTATTATAAATAATTTACATCGTTTGCTGCTGCTTTTTTCATCCTATTCATTATACTCTTACCCAAATGATTTTCCCTTACACCTTCTGCAAGAATTATATCCACGCCAAGCCTGTCCATTTCTCTCAAAGATGAAAATAAAACATGACTCATAGTCGATAAGTCATTTCTTGATCCTAGAGATAAATATGGGTATGAGGCAAATTTATCTTTATCTTCATCAAAAACTAGGATACCAACTTTCTTGCCCTCTTCTTTATATTTATCAGCAAGCTTTAGTATATAAGCTGGCACATTTTCTCCAATGAAGACCCTAAGTTTTGCCTTAGGTGCATAATGTTTATATTTTTGCCCAGGTGATTTAGGAATCTTTGTAGAATCAACAAGGCTATCATCAAGTTTCATATCATCAAGGATTTCCTTTAGAAATTCATAAGTATAAAAACCTGGTCTTAGGATTGTTGGTTCATCTCCTGATAAGTCAATAACAGTTGATTCAATCCCTATATTTGATTCGCCACCATCTATTATTACTGGAATAATACCATCCATGTCCTGGTAAACATCGCTTGCCTTAGTTGGCGAAGGTCTCCCAGAAATATTAGCAGATGGTGCTGCTATCGGTGTATTAGCTTGTGAAATTAAAGCCAAGGCTACCTTATCTGAAGGAAATCTTATCGCTACTGTATCTCCTCCAGCTGTTACTGCATCTGGAATCAAATCAGATTTTTTGAAAATCAAAGTCATAGGACCTGGCCAAAGGTCAAATAATTTCCTATGTTTATCTGTAATCTCCTCTACTAGATTATCTAACATAGATATATGGGAAATATGTAAGATGAGAGGATTATCAGATGGCCTGCCCTTTGCCTTAAAAATTTTGCGACAGGCTTCATCATTCAAGCCATCAGCTCCGAGTCCGTAAACGGTTTCTGTTGGAAAAGCAACAAGGTCTCCATTTTTTATAAAACTCGCTGCTTTTTTTATAAAATCTATATTAATATTGTCTCTATTAATTTTTAAAATTTCAGTTTTCATTTAACCTTCTTTATCTTGGATATTGTAGGTTGGGTCGGAGTGAAGAGTAAGAATCACCCCTGTATTTTTTCTTATCTTTTTTTCTATAGAATCAATTTCTTTATGAAGTTCTGCCACTGTAATATTACCAGGAACTTCCACATGACAAGACCCAGCTATATGTCCCTTTCCATATTGATGGATATCTAGATGGTGGAATCCCCTTATATAATCTCCACTTAAGAGAATTTCAGAAATTTTTTCTTCGACCTCTTCATCTATTCTTTCACCTAAAAGATAGCCAACAGTTTCGTTAAATAATTCTATACCTGGTTTTGTTACAAAAAATGCTACTACAACACCCATGGCTGCATCCAAATTGAATGAAACATAATTTTGTAAAAATACGCCCAAAATGATTGCAGTTGTAGAAATAATATCATTTCTTGCATCAAGTAAGACTCCTAGATTTAAATCTGATTCTAAATCATGGTAGAGTTTAGAATTTAAAAGATAGATATAAACCTTAATCAAAATGCCAGAAAAAAGTATAACAAAAGACAAAAGGCTAAGTCCATTAGGATTTGGGTCATTAAAACTTTTTGCAGAATTAATAAATAGGTTCATTCCTACATACATTATCACTATAGATACCAAAAGTGCCATTACATATTCAACTCTACCATGACCGAATGGATGTTCTTTGTCGGCTGGTTTTTTTGAAAAACTAGACCCAACCAAGGACATAATTGACACAACTGAATCTGATAAGTTATTGAAGGCGTCATTTAAAATTGCTGTAGACCTAGTATATATTCCCAAAAATATTTTTGATAAAAATAGGAGAATATTCATGCATATACCCATTGTAGATGAAAGGCTAATTAAATTTAGCCTAACATTGGGATTGTCTATATTTTTGTAATCTTTAACAAATTTTTCAGCTAAAAAATTAAACAATTATTCGTCCTCGCCTACTTTTTCAAGCTTTCTTGTCTGGTCTTCGGCAATTAGGGAGTTAATCATATCTTCTATATCTCCATTTAGAAAATCATCTAATTGGTAGATTGTCTTGTTAATTCTATGGTCGGTAATTCTTCCTTGTGGGAAGTTGTAAGTTCTGATTCTTTCAGACCTATCACCTGTACCTACCTGGCTCTTTCTGTTGTCTGCAATTTCCTTGTTTCTCTTTTGCTCTTCAAGTTCGTAAAGCCTTGCTCTTAGGACTCTCATGGCCTTTTCCTTATTTTTGATCTGGCTTTTTTCGTCTTGGATAGCTACAACAAGGCCTGTTGGGATGTGGGTAAGTCTAACAGCAGAGTCTGTTGTATTTACTGACTGACCACCATTACCTGAAGACCTATAAACATCAGTCCTAATGTCATTTGGATCTATGTGGAGTTCAACTTCATCTACTTCTGGAAGAACAGCTACAGTTGCAGTTGAAGTATGGATTCTACCACCAGATTCTGTTTCTGGCACCCTTTGAACCCTGTGCACACCTGATTCATACTTTAATTTAGAATAAGCTCCCTCGCCTCTAACAACAAAGGTAGCATCCTTTATACCACCAACACCTTGGGTATTTACCTCGATTTCTTCTGTTTTAAAACCAGCCTTATCAGCATACATGTTATACATTCTATAAAGGTCGCCAGCAAAAAGGCCCGCTTCATCACCACCGGCACCTGGTCTGATTTCAACAATTACGTCCTTCTCATCGTTAGGATCTTTTGGAATAAGAAGGATTTGCATCTCATCCTTTAAAACTTCTAGTTTATCCTTATTTTCCTCAATCTCTTCTTTTAGCATTTGAATCATCTCTTGATCATCTGCTTCATTTATGAGCTCTTGGTTTTCTGATATGGTATCTTCAGCATTTTTTATTTCTTCATATTTCTCAACTACAGGCTTTAAGGAATTATATTCCTTAGAAACCTTCCTAAACTGGTCCATATCAGATAAAACGGCAGGATCAGCAAGTTTTGCCTCTAGTTGCTTGTAATTATCTCTAACATGCTCTAAATTTTCAAACATAATTTATCCTTTCTGTGCAATAATAAACCTATCAAAATCATTAAAATCTTTTATATTTTGTATATTTACAAAGCCTTGCTTACTAAGTAAATTATTCAAAATCTCTTTTTGATTATAGCCAATCTCAAACACCAAGTGTCCTTGATTGTTTAAATACTTACTAGCTTCGCTAATAATTTTCCTATAAAAGTCTAAACCATCCTCACCCCCATAAAGGGCTGATTTTGGTTCATAGTAAAGTTCTTTATCAAGTGATTCATAATCTTTTTTATCTATATAAGGTGGATTTGAAACAATTAAATCATAAGTCCCGCTTATATCAGCAAATAAATCAGATTTTATAAAATCCACATTTTTTATTCCTGTTAAAACTTTATTCTCGCAAGCAAGACTTAGGGCCTTATCTTCAATGTCAGAGCCAATAACAAGGGTATTCTTAATATTTTTTGCAAGGGCTAAGGCAATTGCACCTGTTCCTGTACCAATATCTAGAATTTTTTCCTTGGTAATTGGAGATTTTATTAAATAATCTACAATAATTTCTGTTTCAAATCTTGGTATCAAGGCTCTTTCATCAACCTTTAACTTTATATTATAAAACTCCCACTCTCCTATGGCATATTGAAGAGGATAAGAGTCCTTTCTCTTATTTATTATATCATTTAATCGCTGATTTTGCTCGCTATTTAAGTCTAAATTTTGATTCATTAATACATAAGACTTACTTTTGCCTAAAATATAGGTAAGGGCGATAAGACTTGTATCGTAATCTATTTTTAAAAAGTCTGATATTTTCATTATTTTACACAAAAATAAGGTAAGTTGCCTTACCTTATTATCTTTCATACTATTATTTTCTACCGTATTTCTTGTTAAATCTTTCTACCTTACCACCACGTTCAGCAGTTCTTTGTTTACCAGAGTAGAATGGGTGACAATTATTGCAAACTTCTACTTTGATTTCTTCTTCTGTTGAACCTACAGTAAACTCGTTGCCACATGACATGCAAGTTACTTTAGCTTGGTGATATTCTGGATGTAATTCTTTTTTCATAATTCACCTCTATTTTCATTTCAATAAGCAATATAAATTATACCAGCTGTAATAATAAATTCAAGTTATTTAAGTGATGAATTTATAAGTTCTACGAATTGTTTGTTTGACTTTGTCCTCTTCATCCAATCTATAAGTTCGACTATAGATTCAGTATTGTTTAAATCTGATTTTCTAAGTTTAAATACAGCTTCCATTTCTTCTTTGCTAAGAAGGAGGTCATCACGTCTAGTGGATGATTTTTCGATATTTATAGCAGGGAATATCCTCCTATTTGAAAGACGTCTATCAAGGTGTATTTCCATATTTCCTGTACCCTTAAATTCTTCAAATATCATATCATCCATCCTTGAACCAGTATCAACCAAAGCTGTAGCAAGAATTGTAAGTGACCCACCATTTTCGATATTCCTCGCAGCTCCAAAAAATTGTTTAGGTCCAACAAGAGCTAGAGGATCAAGACCACCTGAAAGGGTCCTGCCTGATTGAGGAGTCATAATATTGTAGGCCCTAGCGAGTCTTGTTAGCGAATCCAAAAGTATAACCACGTCTTTTTTCTCTTCGACAAATCTCTTGGCTCTTTCAAGCACCATTTCAGCTATATCTATGTGATTTTGAGGTGGCATATCAAAGGTTGATGCAGCTACCTCAGTACGCATCAAAATATTTTCCGGATCCCTATATTCATTTACAAACCTAATAAAATCTGTAACTTCTTCTGGTCTTTCGTCTATAAGGAGAACAATTATTTTTAAGTCGTCGTAATTTTTTTCAAGAGATCTCTCTATGTTTTTTATAAGTGTAGTCTTACCTGCCTTTGGTTGAGAAACTATTAATCCTCTTTGTCCTCTACCTATGGGGCTAATTACATCAATAATCCTACCAGAAATGTTATTTGCTTCTGTTTCTACGCTTATCCTCTCATTTGGATAAATAGGTGTCAAATCTTCAAACAAATCCCTATTAAAGGCATCAGCAGGTTTTATCCCATTTACTGTGGATACAAAAATAAGAGGAGAAAATTTATCCTTATCGTGTTTTTCTCTGGCAATACCTTCTATAAAATCGCCTGTTTTTAGCCTAAACATTTTTATTTGCTTAGGAGGAACATAAATGTCATCGTCTCCAGATTCATAAAGTTGGGTTCTCAAAAAGCCAAATCCATCAGGCAAAATTTCTAAAATACCATCACAATCAAATTTTGCACCAAGGTCATTTTCCCTAGCTTCTTTATTTTCTTCATCCTTATTTTTTTCTTCTTCTTCTATGAGTTTTATTAATTCATCTTTCCTATATTTACTAACCGATTCTATACCTAGGTCTTTGGCAATTTCTCTCAGGTCAACTAATTTTTTATCTTTTAAATTATCCATATTTTTATACAATAAAGGGGCCCTTGAGCCCCTAAAATTAAATCTTTATTATTTAGCGCTATTTTCGCTTCCGAACATGTCGATTTTTTCTTCAACTAAAGCTTGAACTGCATTGGTTCCTGGTAGGAGAAGTTTTCTTGGGTCAAATCCCTTACCTTTTTGGTCTTTTCCTTCTTCAATGTATGCTCTTGTTGCCTTAGCAAAGGCGATTTGACATTCTGTGTTTACGTTAATCTTAGAAACACCTAGGCTGATTGCTTTCTTGATTTGATCATCAGGAATACCTGTACCACCATGAAGTACTAGTGGCATTTTAACTGCTTCAGAAATTTCTTTTAGTCTATCAAAGTTTAAGCCTTGCCAGTCAGCTGGATATACACCGTGGATATTACCAATACCTGCTGCTAGGAAGTCAATACCACAAGCTGCAAGGTTAACACATTCTTCTACATTTGCAAGTTCACCAGCAGATGCTACACCGTCTTCTTCTCCACCGATACCACCAACTTCTCCTTCTACAGAGATACCTTTTTCGTGAGCAAGTCTTACGATTTCTCTTGTTTTTTCAAGGTTTTCTTCGATTGGGAAGTGAGAACCATCAAACATTACAGATGTATAACCTGCTTCTATACAAGCTTTTGCACCTTCATAAGTACCATGGTCTAAGTGGATAGCAACTGGAACAGTGATTCCTAGTGCATCATGTAAATTTTTTACAAGGTTGGCAACAGTTTTGAAACCACCCATGTATTTTGCTGCACCTTCACTAGATGAAATAATTACAGCAGTCTTTTTTGCTTCTGCAGCAAGTAAGATTGCCTTTGTCCATTCTAGGTTATTTGTATTAAAGTGTCCAATTGCGTAGCCTTTTTCGTAAGCTAGGTCTAACATTTCTTTTGCATTAACTAACATATTATCTCCTCCGGGCAGAGCCCTTTTTATTTCTATATATTATATCATACCTATCTTAGATTAATCTTCCAAATCTTTATAGATATTTTCACAAACAAGTTTTATAGCTTCCTCAGCGTCAATATTTTTATTTTCCATTTCTTTCCTAGTTGAATACTCAACTATAGAATCTTTGGCATCCTTTCCTACTGTAATCCTGTATGGAATACCAATTAGGTCCCTATCGTTAAATTTGACACCTGGACGTTCTTTCCTATCATCAAGTAGGACATCAATTTTCTTTGCCTTTAGGTCTTTGTAGATTTTCTCAGCTAAGTTTACTTGGTCTTCATCATTTGGTTTAATTAGGGTGATTATAACTTCAAATGGAGCTACACTTGTTGGCCAAATAATACCCCTATCGTCATGGTATTGCTCTACAATTGCAGAAATTGACCTAGAGATACCAATACCATAAGATCCCATTTCAAAATATTTAGATATACCATTTTGGTCTAAGAAAGTTGCCTCTAAAGCTTTTGAATATTTAGTTCCAAGTTGGAAAATATTTCCCACTTCAATACCTCTTGCAGATTTAAAAGTTCCTGAACCATCAAAGGCCTCATCTCCTTCTTTAGCCATTATCAAATCTTCAGCGATTTCTCCTTCAAAGTCCCTACCATAATTTGCATTGATATAATGGTAGCCAGGTTTATTTGCTCCTACAACTAGGTTATTTATTCTTGTCAAAGACTCGTCAACTATTACCCTAGCATCTTCTATACCGATTGGACCGGTATAACCAGCTGGTGCTTTGGTATGCTTTTCTATAGTAGCATCATCTGCCATTTCTATTTCATGTTCTGGTACCTTTAGATAAGCTATAAGCTTAGCCATATTTAATTCCCTATCGCCTGGCACAAATACAAACACAGGCTCTCCTTGAACTATAAGATCAATTGCCTTTGCGCATCTTTTTGCTTCAGTATTTAGGAAAGAAGATACATCTTCTATGGTCTTTTTGTCTGTAGTTTCAACAAGTTCAATTTCTTTTAATTCTTCTTCTAATGGTTTTATAATTGGTCTTGCCTTTTCATCTGTGTAGGCAGAAGAACTGTTTTCTGTATAAAGAATTACACCTTCTCCGCTTTCAGAAAGAGCTATGAATTCATGGGATTTACGACCACCCATAGCACCTGTGTCACCTTCAACAATTTTATAGTCAAGTTTCATCTTGTCAAAGGCATATTCATAGGCTTCCCACATATTCATATAGGCTTTTTCTAGGCCTTGTTGGTTTTCATCAAAGGTGTAGGCATCCTTCATCAAAAAGTCTCTAGACCTGTTTATACCAAATCTTGGTCTTTTTTCGTCCCTAAACTTATCTACTATTTGATAAAGATTTAGGGGTAACTGTTTGTAAGAATTTAATTCATTTTTTATTAAATCTACAAAAGATTCTTCGGCTGTTGGTCCTAGGGCATATTCCCTATCATGTCTATCTTTTAATTTAAACATTTCTGGACCAAAAGTTTCCCATCTGCCTGATTCATCCCAGATTTGTCTTGGCTGAAGGATTGAAGTTGCAACTTCAATTGCTCCGTAGCTATCCATAGCGTCTCTAACAATTGCCTCAATCTTGTTTAAAACTTTTTTGCCAAGAGGTAGGAAGGAATAAATTCCTGATGCTTGTTGTCTAATAAAAGCACCCCTTACTAGTAATTTGTGGCTGGCTGTTTCTGCATCAACAGGATCTTCTCTTAATGTTGGCATATAATAGTTCGATAATCTCATTAATTTACACTCCTCATTGAAAGACCAATTCTTTCTTTTTTCTTATCTATTTCTATAATTCTAACACTTACCACCTGTGAATTTGTTAATTCATCGTGTGGATTTTTTACAAACTTATCGGAAATTTCTGAAACGTGGACTAGGCCGTCAGTTCCAACTCCAATATCAACAAGGGCACCGAAATCAGTTATATTTCTGACCTTGCCCTTAAGAACCATACCTACTTTTAGGTCGTCAATTCCCATTATCTCTTTTTTGGTTAAGACTTCTGGATTATCCTCCCTCGGGTCACGACCAGGCTTTTTAAGCTCAGAAATAATATCCTTTAGGGTAGGAATTCCTACTTCGAGTTCTTCGGCGACTTTTTCTATATCTATCTTGTCTAAGTCCAAACCTTGAATTTTCTTTGCAATTTTATATGATTCTGGATGGACTGCTGTATTGTCCAAAATTTCGGGTGATGACGGAAATCTTAAGAAACCCGCTGCAAGTTCGTAAGTTTTCTTGCCTAGACCCTTAACATCTAACAAGTCTTTCCTATATACTAACTTGCCATCTTTGAAATCTTCCTCAATTCTTTTTGCAAGGTTTTGGTTAAGACCTGAAACATAGGATAAAAGCTTATAGGAAGCATTGTTTATTGCAACCCCAACTTCATTTACAGCATCTTCTACAACTTTAGAAAGCTCTTCATCAAGTTTTTTTCCATCCAAGTCGTGTTGGTATTGGCCTACTCCTATGTGTTTCGGCTCGATTTTTACAAGTTCAGCCATAGGGTCTTGGAGACGCCTTGCCATAGATATTGCGCCTCTTATTGTAACATCAAGGTCTGGAAATTCTTCTTCGCCCAAGCTTGATGCAGAATAAACGCTAGCTCCAGCCTCATTTACAATAGCATAGGAAACTCCCTCTACTTCTTTGATTAGTTTATCAACAACAAGTTCTGTTTCCCTGGAAGCTGTTGCATTGCCAAGGGCAATTAGGCTTACACCATGTTTTTTTATCAAAGCTTTTAAAGTTGCGATGGCTTCTTTTTCTTTTTTGTGGGGTTCTACTGGATAAATAACGGCTTGATCCAAATATTTTCCATTTTTATCAACAACTGCCACCTTACAACCTGTCCTAAAACCGGGGTCGAGTCCCATAACCACCTGACCTTTTATAGGCCTTTGTAATAAATACGGCTTTAAGTTGTTGCCAAAAACTCTTATTGACTCATCACTAGCTTCTTCTGTGAGTTTATTGCGAAGCTCTGTTGTAATTGATGGAACCATGAGTCTCTTGTAAGCGTCATCTATAGTTAGGTCTACTAAGTCTTTTTGGTAGGGATTAAAACTTTTACCCTCGCTTACTAGCTTATAGATTAAACTCTTGTTATAAGCATCAGAAAATTCGATTTTAACTGCAAGGATATCTTCCTTCTCAGCCCTATTTATAGCAAGGATCTGGAAAGACTTAAGGTCTTTAAGTTTTTTAGAAAAATCGTGATAGGATTCGTATTGGCTATCCTCTTCTGCCTTTAGACTTGTAATCAAAGATGCCCTTAGCAAACCATCACGTCTGATAATATTTCTAGCATCTATAGTATTCGCTATATCTTCTGCCAAAATGTCAAGAGATCTTGTTATAAC
>NZ_CAUPFR010000056.1:0-10754 GCF_963510575.1 uncultured Anaerococcus sp.
GTTTAGTTTCCTCGTCTTTTTTCTATATTAGGACTTTTGCAACAGCCCCTTCTATATCCGCACTCCGCCTAAGGAGCCGCTCGGGGGTGTAGCCGAGAGGGGTTTAAGGGGAGGCGGGTGAGGGACCCTGCGGAAGGTCCCTTGGGCCTCCCCTTAATACGGAGTAGTCATGTTAATGACTGAGAAAAAATTATAAGATAAAGATAATATAAAATAATAGAAAAAGAATATAAGTTATCTAGGATAAAAAGCTAAGGAACGTAATCTTTTTACAATTAACACTCCTATTCGTCGCGTCACTTGTAAAAAATTACATAAGGTTTTTCATAAATTTCTGCTTCGGTGCTTTGCACCTTGAGAAATTTTGAAAACCGTATAAACTTAGCTTACAAAGTTTATACTACTATTAATCTCGGATAAAAACCATTAATGGTTTTCTGGAACAAAAAAACCAGAATTTATAAAAATCCTGGTTTTCACCTTTACATAAAGTATGCTATTAAAAATATTGGGGCGAGAATTAAGAGTACAAATGGCATGAAGACTCTCATGGCTGCTAAAAACATGGCTAGCCTATCGCCTCTTTCTAGGTTATCTTCATCTAATAGGGATTCTTTCTCTTCGATTTCTTCCCTTGTTTTACCCTTAAACCTGTCTATTGGTCTTTTCATATAGCACTAATTTCTTCTAATTCCTCAGCTTCTTTTGCTCTACGAGCAAGGTTTGCTGCGTGGGCTTTTTCTTTTTCTTCTTCAGACACGTCCATTAGGTGGCAGGCTACGAAGTGGCCTTCTCCTACATCTTTAAGTTCTGGTTCGAAGTTTTTGCATATATCCATTGCATATTCACACCTAGTGTGGAACCTACATCCCTTTGGTGGTCTTACTGCAGATGGTATATCACCTTCGATTACAGCAAGCTCTTGGCCTTGGTCTACGTCTGTTCTTGGTATAGCTTGTAGTAAGGCTCTTGTGTATGGGTGGAGTGGGTTTTCAAATATCTTTTCAGAATCTGTTAACTCTACCATTACACCTAAATACATTACACCAATCCTGTCAGAAATATATTTTACTACTGAAAGGTCGTGGGTTATGAATAGGTAGGTTAGGTTATTTTGCTCTTTTAAGTCTTGAAGAAGGTTGATGATTTGTGACTGGATTGATACGTCAAGGGCAGATACTGCCTCATCGCAAACTATAAAGCTTGGTTTTAGGGCAAGGGCTCTTGCTATACCAATTCTTTGTCTCTGTCCACCTGAGAATTGATGTGGATATCTGTGTAGGAAGTATGGGGCTAGACCACATTTTTCCATGGTTTCTTGGATATATTCGTTGTAGCCTTTTTCATTTCTAGACTTGAATAAATCATGGCCTAGAACTCCTTCACCGATGATGTTACCTACAGTCATCTTTGTATCTAGAGATCCGTAAGGGTCTTGGAAAATCATTTGTAAGTCCTTACGTAATTGTCTCATCTCTTCTTTATTTAATTCTGAAAGGTCGATACCTCTGTCAACTTGTGCCTCGAGTTCATCAAATTTTTCCTTCGACCTAAGAGTATCTCTGTAGGCTTCGATTTCAGCTCTTTTTTCTTCGATTCTCTTAGTTATGGCATCAGCCTTATTTTTTAATTCCTTATATTTTGGATCTTCATTTAGGATTTTATAGTAATCGTCCCAGGTTCTTACCATCATCTGAGCCTTTTGCTCAAATTCTTCTATGGCAAAATAAACCTTGGCTCTTTCTTTCAAGATTTGGTATTCTCCGCTAAGGAGGCTTGCTACCTTGCCTAGGTCATCTGAAGCTAGGAGACCGCCAGCAATTCTTATCATATTTAGGTATTCTTCTTCGATTTCACGGCGTTTGAACATAGCTTTTTCGTTGTTCATTGCCTTGTCTTCATCGGTTTCAGATTTTTCTAAATCACTATAAATCTTATTTAATTCATCTAATTCCTTGTGGTAGTTAGGGAATTTTGATGGAATTTTACTAATCATCTTGCCCATGTATTCTGGAGCAAGTTCTTCTAGAGTTTTTCCGTAATAAAGGGTTGTTCCCTCTGTTTGTTCGTAGATTTGTAGGAGGGTTCTACCAAAGGTAGACTTACCACATCCTGATTCTCCTACAAGACCAAGTGTTTCACCCTCATAGATGTCTATAGATATAGATTCATTGGCGTGGACATATTCGCCTGGGCCCCTATGGAAAAGGCCTTTTTTCTTAAGAGGGAAATATTTTTTAAGGTTTCTTATTTTGAATAAGACCTTTCTGTCTTTATTTTCCATCTTCTTCTCTTTCCTTTCTATTTGGGTAATGGCACCTAATTAATTGGTTGTCATTTACTGCCTTTAATTCTGGCATTTCCTTGATACATCTTTCTGTAGCAAACTTGCACCTGTCAGCGAACTTACAACCTGCTGGTAGGTTTAGTGGGTGAGGAACGCTTCCTGGGATAATATCCAACCTCTCATTCCTATCTGAAGTTATAGATGGGATTGAGTTTAGGAGAGCTACAGTGTATGGATGGTTAAAGTCTGTTATATCACGTTTGAAGATAAATTCTACTGGTGATTGCTCAACGATTTGTCCACAATACATTACTGCTACTTCATCAGCCATTTGGTTAATTACACCTAGGTCGTGGGTGATAAAGAGGATTGATGTACCAGCCTTGTGCTTAAGGTCATTCATCAGCCTTAAGATTTGGGCCTGGATTGTAACGTCAAGGGCTGTAGTTGGCTCGTCAGCTATTAGAAGCTTTGGCTCACAAGCAAGGGCCATGGCTATCATTACCCTTTGGTTCATACCACCTGATAATTCAAATGGATATTGCTTGGTAACTACGTGTGGGTTTGGTATTTTAACAGCTGCCAAAAGTTCTTGAACTCTCTCAGCTGCTTCTTTTTTATTCATGCCCTTGTGAAGCATTAGGACTTCAGAAAGTTGTTTTTCTACAGTAAAAACAGGATTTAGGGAGCTCATTGGCTCTTGGAAGATCATAGAAATCTTATTTCCCCTGATATGCTCCATTTGGCTTGTGTTGTATTCGGAGATTTTTTCTCCATCAAAGATTATTTCACCACCATAGATCTTTTGGTTAGTTTCAAACAGTTGGAGAATACTCATCGCTGTCTGACTCTTACCAGATCCAGACTCACCTACAAGACCCAGTGTCTTACCCTCATCAACAGATAAGGTTACGTCGTTAACAGCCTTTATCAGACCACGTCTTGTAGAAAAGTAGGTATGAAGATTGTTTATTTCAAGTAAGCTCATAATTTCACCTATCTCTCGTTTGCTCTTGGGTCGATTGCATCTCTTAGGGCATCACCGATAAGGTTAACTGAGAATGATGTCAAGAATACTGCAAGGGCTGGGAATACCCATCTCCACCAGTAAGTGTTAAGTACATCTGAACTTTGGGCAGCAGTAAGCATGTTACCCCAAGATGGTGTAGGTTCTTGAACACCGAATCCTAAGAATGAAAGACCACTTTCAGTAAGAAGGTTGCCTGCGTAACCAATTGTAGCGTTAACTATTACTATAGAAAGGACGTTAGGTAATATGTGCTTAACCATAATTGACCAGTCCTTTACACCAAGCGCCTTGGCAGCAGTAATATAATCCCTCTCACGTTCTGCAAGGATTTGACCACGTACCAAACGGGCAAGTCCTGTCCAACCTAAGATACCCAAAAGAATCATAACCATGGTTATCCTTTGCTCTTGGCTAGCTCCAGGTGGGAGTAGGGCAGAAAGGGAAATAAGCATTGGGTAGAATGGGAAAGATGCAACAATCTCTGAAATCCTCATCAAGATATTATCAACTCTTCCGCCGACAAAACCTGATACCATACCGATTAAAACACCAAGTCCAATTTGGATAATTGTTGAAATAAGGGATATAACCATAGTCATCTTGCCGCCGTGGATAAGTCTTGTAAAGATATCACGACCTTGGTCATCTGAACCAAACCTAAAACCATTTAGGCCCCAAGTTTTGATTTTTCCTTCTTTATCTACAGCATAATTATTAAAGTAATTTTCAAATATTTGTGAAAATTCACCTTGTGGAGTTTTTGTTTCACCATAATTATCTAAACCCCATTGGTAAATTTTCCCATTTTCATCAAGGGCAGATAATACTGAATCTCCTGCCTCTATATCTACAATTTTAGCATCAAATTTTGGTATAAATTCACCAGATAATTTATCTCTAGATGGACCCCAAACATAGAGTTTGCCATCTTCTGTAAGGGCTGCTGCAGAATTTGCAGTAAGAACTGCCTTCTTAGCCTTTACCTTGCCTTCTCTTAGTTCAGCAGGCATAGCTGTATCATTTTCAGCACCTCTTACACCAAGAAGGTCAACAGACCCATCTTTTTTAACAACTATTACGTTGATTGTATTACAATCAAAGTCAACAATCTGTCCTTGAATCTTAGATGGAATCATATCTAGTCTTGAAGCAAGGGTAGAACCCCAAATAATAATATTGTTAGCCTTGGTTAATACTACTGAATATTGAGTACCACCACCAATTTTTGCTATACCTTCTTTTTTAATTTGGGCTGCCTGCATACCAGGTACTTTGGTTTGATCGAAGGTTTTATTACCCCAACCATATATATTATTATCTTCAGTAGCAACAAGAATATGTCTATCTCCTGCTGCCACATCTGTTATTTTCTTGCCTTCTAGATTGTTTTTAACTCCCTCAGGCATAGAAAGAACCTTATCTTCATTATCAGAACCCCAATAATAGATGTTGCCTTCTTTTGTAAGTCCTACTGCGAAAGTATTACCAATTGAGATTTTTTCAACACCTTCTTTTTCCATTTCGCTTGGATAATTCATATATCCAGCTCCTGGGGCTACATTTGTAAGGTTACCTTGGGAATAATATTGGTCGAAAGGTAGCATTTTTGAACCAACAAAAATTACGAGAACTATAGCTAAAAACATAGCCAAACCAATCACACCAAGTGGGTTTCTGAAATAATTTCTAAGAGCAACCTTACCTGGGCTCATGATAGCTTCTTCTTTTAGCTTATCATTTTCAGGACTTTCTTTTGGACCACCTTCCATATTAGTATTTTTTGTTTTTTGTTCATCAGCTTCTGGTCTTGGTGTAGGATTTTCATCATCCATACCAGTCGCAAAAGTAAATCCTCTCAAAAGGTAAGTCTTTAGGAAGCTCAAATAAGATTTAAAAGGTTTATTTATTTTTCTATTCATATTAAGCCTCCAATTTAACTCTTGGATCTACTAAGGCATAAGCTATATCCATTAAGAGGTTTCCTAGGAGGGTAAGGATAGCATAGAACATTGATAAGGCAAGGATAATATTGTAATCTTGCGCCATTACCGCAGTAATAAGCTCGTTACCAATTCCCCTATAAGAGAAAATCCTCTCTGTAATAGCAGAACCTGAGAACATTCCAAGTACAGCCCATGTTAACGCTGTAACTACTGGGATTAGAGCGTTCCTAAAGGCGTGAGAATATACTACTGTTTTTTCCTTAAGACCCTTAGACCTAGCTGTTCTGATATAATCTTGGTCTAGGGCATCTAACATAGAGTTTCTTACATACCTAGAAAGGGACGCAAGAGAACCTACTGTAAGTGTAAGTGTAGGTAGACTTAGGTATTTTACCCATTCTCCAAAAGTGTTTTGCCTTGGCATACCGTTTGCAGGGAACATCTTTAGCCTAAAGGCGAAGAAGAATATCAAAATTAGACCTATAAAGAAGGTTGGTATTGATAAACCTACGAGAGTCAAGGTTTGGGACGTCTTATCAAAGAGGCCTCCCTTGTGAGTAGCCGACCTAATTCCTATAAGAACTGAAAGTACAAAAGAAATTATTGTAGAACCGATATTCAAATAGACTGTATTTTTAAGTGGCTCGGATAAATATTCCTTAACTGATCTTCTAACTCTGGTTGACTCACCAAAATCACCCTTAAGGGTCCTACCTAGCCATCTAACGTATTGCTCTGGTAGAGGTTTGTCATAGCCATACCTCGCTTGCAAGTTCTTATACATCTCTTCTTTCTGTGCTTTTGTCATCCTACCTGTAGTAGGTATCATAGCCTGGATAGGATCTCCTGGCATGGCCTTAGAAAAGGCGAAAAGCATGATAGATATAATAAGAGCTACTGGTATTAGGTTTATAATTCTCTTAACTATATAACGTAACATATATATCCTTCCTCTTTTGATTTAGACGAGCTTTTATGTATTAATCAATGATTCAAATAATTTTAGGCCCACTTCTAAATCATATAATTTATACCTACAATAGTATTATATTTAGGCCTTTTTGTCAACCGATTTTTGATTAAAAAACCAAATTTTATCATAGGCCAACTCTTTTTCATAAGGTTTTTAATGAATATTTATAAATATCCATTAATATTAATGTTTTTTTTCAATTTTTATTATTTTATGAAACTACTTTTAAGGTCCTTCTTGTAAAACGTTCATTTTCCAACGTTTCGCAAGGGGATTCGCCTTTTTAAAAAAATTTTGCAAATTTTTTTTGACTGGTTTATAATTATTTTTGTGATATCGATTATCACAATCAATATATTTTGCAATAAGGAGTTTTATGAAAAAAAGAAACAAAATAGCCATCTGCCTGGCTTTATCAAGTGCAGTTTTGTTAGGAACAAGTAATGGGAATTTCCTAAAAAATCCTTCCTTTAGAACTATCAGTTTTGCTAGTAATCCTAGTTTGATAAAAGGATCTAGGGGCGGTTATATGACTAATTCAATAAGTCTGGACCACGATTTTATCAATAGCATAAAAAGCGTAGAGGTAAACGGCTCTAGCTGGACAGAAGATTCTGAAGACAGTATACCAAAGAAAAGGGGAGTCTATTACTTATCTAAGGGTGCAAATGGCGATGAATTTTCTATAGTTTTCACCAAGTTGGAAAAAAATGACAGAATAGTCATAAAATCAGATAAAAAGATCCTATCTCTTACAATAAGTGAGCCTACAGATTCATGGAATGATAATCTAATAGATAAAAATTCTATCAAAGAAGAAAACATAGGCTCATCTAGCCAAAAAGAAGATGTGCCAAAAGAAAAAGATGAGGAATCAAATAAAAAATACATACTTTCGTCAGAAAGTGGTTTTTTAAATAATACCATTAGACTTGATACAGACTTTGTAAATTCTATTAAGGACGTAGAAGTAAATGGTCAGACCTACACAAAAACTTCTAATTCAAGGCCATCAAAAGGTCAAATTTACTATTTAATCAAGGGGGGAATGGACGGTCCTAACCAAGATGGTGTGAGATTCCCAAAACTAAACAAAGGTGACAAGGTCCTTATAAAAACCGATAAAATATCTCTATCCTTTATTATAAGTAATCCCGAGTCTTATGATGGGATAATCGATAATGCTAGCATAAAAGTCCAGACTCTCGGAGAGAATCCTCCAAAAAAAGAAGACCAGCCAAGTGATGGCAAGGCTGATCAAAACAAGGATATAGCCTTCACCTATATAGAAGAAAACTTTGGTGATAATGTATTGCGCTTAGGAGATGGCACCAAGGTCGATAAAAATAAGCTTGAAAAAATAATTATTAATGGCAAGACCCAAACAAAAACCTCATCTCCTTCAGCCATTTTTGCCAATAATGCCTATGCTTTTTCAAAGTATGGAGATCTCTGCATAGATAGGCTAAATAGCAATGATTCGCTTTCAATAACCTACGATGGAAAAGAATACAATTACTTATACAAGGATAAAAAACTTGTTGATAACAAGGATAAAAAGGATGTGACCTACCAAATAAGACTAGTAGGAAAGTTTGACAATCTTTTAGTAGGTCAGACAAAGTTAGATGGTTTTTCTTGCGGCACTGCCTCAGTTTCAAACAATCCTAATGCTGTATCCGTAGAGTACACAGACAAAGAAACTCCTACCAAGGATGATTGGAAAAAACTAGAAGACAGGGGCAATGAATTTAGGGACGTCAAAGCTGTTATAGATGATAAAGATACAGGCATAGAGGCAAACTTCGCCCATGGTTCTATAAGTCTTGGCGGAAGCCCAACAAAAGCAGGTACTTTCAAAATAAAAATAATTGCCGAAGATAAACGTGGTCAAAAAGTAGAGTCTAATGAAGCTAAAGTAGAAGTCCACAAACTGGGAAAACAAAGCTTAGAAGAACTTTTATCAAAAGCTAAATTCATCCAAACCCAAGATAAAAAATATATGTGGGAAATGAGTCCATGGAAGGTTACAGAATTTAATAAATCTGATAATCTTGTAAATGTACCAAAAGACCTCAAAGCTTGGTTTGGCTCCCACGAATCTGGCACCTACGGAGAATTAGGTAAGGAAACTTTAGAAAAACCAAACCAAACCCTAGTTGTGGGCGAAGGCACTAATTTAACAATCAAAAATATGAAGATTTTAGGTTCCGTAAAGATTATCGTAAAAGACGGAGGAATCCTAAACCTAGATGATTCTGTTGTTTTTGGCAAGATTGAAGTGTCAAACGGTGGAAGGTTGAATGTAAATTACAACCCACGCAAAAAAGAAATTACAAGTGGCGCATCAATTTGGGGCCAAGTCGTCCTTAAGGATGGGGCTATACTTGGACATTCTTCAATCTATTCAAACACCAACTACGCAGCCCAAGGCAAGCTTGTAAATATTAATAGCAAACCGGTTATAAGGGTTGAGGGTAAGGCAAGGATAGAAGGTGAAGTTTCTATAAGAGGTGACGAGCAAGCAACAAAGGGTGAAAGTGGACAACCAGCCCTAGAAATCGGACCAAATGGTGTATTAGATATAAGCGAAAACTCATCTTTAAACCTATTTGGTGGTGGAGCTAAGCCTCTAACATCTGTTGGTGGTGACGCTCTCAAACTTAATGGCGGAAAGGTGACCGGCAAGGGCAGATTAGTTGCAGTAGCTGGAGCAGGCCACGGCAAAAAGGGTGGCTTGGGAATCTCTGGCCATGGAACTATATCTGTAAGCCAAGCCTATATTAGAGGAGGCAATAGCTCAAAGGACCCAGCCAAGGCTGTAGAATCTGACCAAATAAAATTTGAAGGAACAAGGGGTGTGAGCATAGATGGCAAAGTTCCAACTTTATACGACCCAATTCCAGCAGAAGACTACTGGAATGTGACCGAAAGAATTTCTCCTTCAATCTTAGATAGGATAAATAAGGTCATAGAAGAAAACAAGAATGCGCCATTAAATAAAAACCAAAGTTCTGATACAGAAAATACCCAACCTGAAAAAGGGGATGGTAAAAAGGAAGAAGAAAACAAACCTAGCAAGGAAAATCCGGATAAAAACAAACCTGGCAAAGAAAATCCAGACGAAAACAAACCTGGCAAGGAAAAGCCAGATGAAAACAAACCTGGCAAGGAAAAGCCAGATGAAAACAAACCTGGCAAGAAAAAGCCAGATGAAAACAAACCTGGAAAAGAAAAGCCAGACGAAAACAAACCTGGAAAAGAAAAGCCAGACGAAAACAAACCTGGCAAGAAAAAGCCAGATGAAAACAAACCTGGCAAGGAAAATCCAAATAAATATAAGCCAAGTTATAAACCTAGCGACAAAGACCTGGTAAAACCAGACAGGAAAGGTGAGAAAAACCACTATTCAAATTACCAAGTAGATTATTTGCCAGATTACTTTTTAAATAAAAGTAAAAGCAAAAAATTTGACAGAGAAAAATATAACAAACTAAAAAAAGCCTATGAAAGATCTATCATAGTAACAAAGGCTGCTGCTTTGTTATTGGAAAAATGTCCTGAGAAAACAAAAGACATCAGAAAAGACCTCATAAAATTAATCAAGGAGTCAGAAAAATTAAGAAAAGAAGCTGAAATATTGCTCATAAAAATGAATCCTGATTTTAAAATCATGGGCTAAGACTAAGTAAAAAAAATGGGGATGTTGCAGAATGAATAAATCGTACCAATATCATCAGAGCTACCTCTGATGATGAGGATATAATTATTCACAATTTGCAACAGCCCCTTTTTGTTAAAAAGATTTTACTTTCATTGTTATAAGTATTTTTAAAAGCTTAAATTCTATAGACGAGAATCCACAAAAAAAGACAAGGTAATTTACCTTGTCTTTTTTAGAGTCTTATTTTTCTAGGCTCATAGCGTTAATTTGATATTCAGATTCCCAAACTGGTGTGTTTATATCGAAACCTTTAACTCTCTTTGTGTAACCTGTGTGGTATTGGTTAGAGTATAGAGGAATTTCTGGTAGGTAGTCGTTGTACCACATTTCGAAAGCTTCCCAGTTATCTAGGTATTCATCTTTCTTAGTTGGATCTGTTTGACGAAGTTTAACTGTGATTTCGTCAGCTTTTGGATCGTTTGTTCTTGTCTTGTTGTCAGATCCTTTTGAGTTGTATTGGTACCATGGATCGAATGGTGTACCAAATCCTGTACCCATGTTGAAGGCTGTATATTCAGCATCTTCTTTTGGGTTAGTGTAGTAATCAAGAAGGGTAGCGAATGAACCAGCTGTTACGTTGTATTCCATACCTACTTGCTTAGCATTTACTGGAACTTGGTTTGAGATAAGGGTTGTGATTGGAGATTCATCAGAACCGTATTGGTTAACTTGAAGTTTCTTTCCAGTTTCGTCATATCTGTAATAATCGAAACCATCAGCGTTTTTAGCAAATTCTTCATCCGCTTTTTTCTTATCCCATGGAGTTTTACCATCTTTTTCGAATTTGTATGGTGTTT